>CAYUWH010000004.1:18358-34562 GCA_964448615.1 uncultured Candidatus Peribacteria bacterium | reverse complement strand
TGTGCATCTGATCCAGATTGCGCGGAATGCCGTCGAAGAGAATTTTCTGATCCTTTGAACGCGCGGCCACCGCTTTGCGCACGACTTCCATGACAATCTCAAGCGGGGCATGATTTCCTTTATCGATATAGGAAGCAACTGTTTTACCCAGCTCTGATCCAGAGGCGATAATCTTGCGCAGCTCTCCACCCATTTCCACAATGTCATAGCCAAATTCGGCCGCAAGACGTTTAGCCTGAGTGCCTTTGCCGGAACCCTGGATACCGAAGAGAACTAAATCCACCGAGACAGGATATGTGGAAGAATGCGTTCTGCAAGGGGAAATTACGTAAGGAAGGTAAAGAACGTAAGGCAGGTAAGGAAGGTATTGCAAACATTCAAATTAGGTGTACGTTCGTACACATGTCGCACCAGAAATTTCAAAATGGATTTCGAAAGCTTATTGCCTGGAAAGAAGCTCATATCTTTACATTGGCTATCTATAAAGTGACAGCGACGTTTCCGCGCCAAGAATGTTATGGCATCACTAGTCAGCTAAGACGCGCTTCTAGTTCAATTGGAGCGCAAATTGCAGAAGGATCGCGCATGCCGACCATGCAACACAGAAAATTGTACTATGACCGCGCGTACGCATCTGCGGCGGAAGTAGATTCATTTTTAGATCTTGCTCATGATTTGAATTATATGAATGACGAGATATACGAAAATCTTGTAGGACATATTAATCGTGTTTCCTATCTTGTGCATTCACTATCTGCAGCCAGTACAAAACAATAAAAACGCTTTCTTTACGCTCCTTACCTTCTCTACCTGCCTTACCTTACACAAGTTTGTCGTAGTCGTGCGCGAGCATTTGAGAGTTGATCTGACGGATCAATTCCATGACCACGCCGACGATGATGATGAGACCGGAGCCCGAGATAATCAGATCCTGCCCCACACCCGTGAAGTACGTGAAGATGAGTGGCAGCACGGCAAGAAGACCGAGGAACGTGCCTCCCCACAGATTCAAGTTATTACTGACTTTCGTAAGCATCGTCGCCGTCTGCGCACCAGGACGAATGCCAGGCACGAAACCGCCGCGCTTCTGAATATTTTCCGCGACTTCGGTCGGCTTGAACGTCACCGAGACGTAGAAATACGTGAAGGCGATCGTGAGCAAGAAGTAGAAGAGCATGTACCAGATGCTCGGATTCTGAGAGTTGAAATACGTATTAATGAAGGTCACAACTCCGGCGAAGCGCGGTGCCGTCTGCAAGAATTGCGCCAAAATCGCAGGAAGCGTAATGAGCGACACCGAGAAGATGATTGGCACCATGCCGGCTTGGTTCAAGCGGATCGGCAATCCACCCTGCACGCCCCGACCTGCACCCTGGTTGGCATAGGTAATCGGAATCAGGCGGTGCGCATCCGTAAAGAGCACCACGGCGATAAGCAGCGCCAAGGACACGACGCCGAGCATCACCACGAGTCCGGCCTGCGCCTGCTGTGCGAAGAGGAGGCTTGTGATGCTTGTTGGAACGGATGCAATGATACCGACGAAGATGAGCATGGAGATACCGTTCCCAATTCCCTTTTCGCTGATCATTTCGCCGAGCCACATCAAGAACACAGACCCTGCTGTGACAAACAGCATCGGAAGGAGAACGCCCGGGAACGTGGTATCGACGAGATTGAGTCCGCCACGGCTGAGCAAGACCAAGAAGCCGTAGCTCTGGATGAATGCAAGCGGCACGCTCAACCAACGCGTGTAGCGGTTCAGACGTTGCTGGCCCTGGATTCCTTCCTTGGAGATGGCTTCAAGCTTCGGGAAAATTACGGTGCAGAGCTGAATGATGATCGACGCATTGATGTACGGTCCGAGTCCGAGGAGCACCACGGAGAAGTTATCGATGGAACCACCCGTAAGCGTGGCGAATACACCAAGCACTCCGCCGGATGCACTCTGTTGCAAGTAGGCCTGCAGCGCGAATGGATCCACACCCGGCACCGGCAAGTGCGCGAGTACGCGGTACACAACGAGAATGCCGAAGGTGATCAGAATGCGTCGGCGCAAATCCTCGGTGTGCCAGAGTTGTCTCAAAAACTTAAACATGAGCAATCGTAGAGGCGATTATGCCTGCTTCAAGATCGTGACGGAACCGCCCGCTTTCTTCAAGGCCTCTTTCGCAGCCTTGGAAATACCGTGCGCCTGCAGTTCAAACTTCTTTTTGATTTCTCCTCTTGCAAGAATCTTCACCGGCTTTCCCGTGCGCAAGACACCTGCGTTGCGCAAGTCAGCGATGGAGTAGCTGCCACCTGGAAGCTTCTCTTCCAAGACATCAAGATTCAACGGTTCGAACTCCACTTTGCGCAATCTCTTGAATCCGCCGAGCTTTGGCTGGCGGCGAAGCAACGGTGTCTGACCACCTTCAAATCCGAGGCGGCGGCCCTTACCCGTGCGGGATTGCTGTCCTTTGGTACCGCGACCTGCAGTCGTGCCACCTTTGCCGGCATTACCACGGGCAATGCGCTTGCGGGAAGGGCGGGAACCGGAGGCGGGCTTGAGTGTATGAAGCATAAATTGATTGAAAGCCGGGCAATACTACTGAGGATTGCGCAAGATCTCAAGAGGAAAAAGTCGGGCAAAACCCTTGTCTCGGAAGCTGGCAGGCAGTAGACGGGATAGTGCCGGCCCTCTTACACAACATTGGCAGTTTTCTTTATAGGTATCAGAAACACACTTCAATAGCCTCTCAGCCCTTTTTACTTGCTTCCCGCTCCACCCCTCATGAAGCGCATCCCCCTCTCTACCCTCTTTTTACTGCCCCTCCTCACCTTGTTGCCTGTCATGGCACAGGCTGCCTCCCCCTCGGCGGCAGTCATGAATGCTCGTACGCAAGAACGCCTCGCCCACCGCATTGCGGCCCAAGCTGTTTCCAGTGCGCGCACCAAAGCCGTGAAAGCCGTCACGGAAGCAGTCGATCTTCCTGTTGAGCACAACAGCCTCCGCGATGAGATCCTCGCGCGATTCAGGCGCTCTTCGAGTAGTTCGAGCTCGAAAAGATCAAGTTCGTCTCGCTCTTCGGTCTCTTCGGCTCCCTCCGCCCCCGTCTCCACTCTCATCCAGGAAGTCATGAACTTGGTGAATCAGGAACGGTCAAAAGCAGGATTATCCGCACTGACTTCAAATGGTCTTCTCGCGAATGCTGCAAAAGCACACGCGCAAGATATGAAGGATCAGAATTATTTTGACCACACCGGTCGCGACGGCCGCTCGCCGACGCAACGCATGAAGGACGCCGGGTATCCGCAAGTTCCGAGCTGCAACTGCCGCCGACAATATTTCTATGGAGAAAACATCGCCAAGGGTCAGAAGACCGCAGTGCAAGTGATGAAAGACTGGATGAACTCCCCCGGTCATCGCGCGAACATTCTCAGTAAAGATTTCCGAGAAATCGGGATCGGGATTGTGGACACCTACTGGGTGCAAGATTTCGGCGGTGTGTGGGATCGATAATATTCTACATACATAAAGAAGAGGCCAGGACACGAAGTCCTGGCCTCTGGGTTTTTGCTCACTGCTGACAGAGCAGCGTGACATTCATGCGCGGCATCCTCTTCCAGCGATGCCACGCCGATAGAAGATCGGCGATGATGTCTTCGACGGGGCGTTGCTGATCGAGATCGACCGTGCGCAGGGCGAACTCCGCGGCCTTGCGAATGCACTCCTGCGACTTGTCGAAAGAGGTGCGCGGATCATCGGTCGGGTCAAACCTGTCGAACGCGTAGCGGTGGAGCAGTGCGGCGATCAGGAGCGGATCCCTGATGCAGCGACAGAGACACTGAAGCACGTACCGCTCGAGCTTCCGTTGCTGGCGGTCGATATTCAGTCCGAGTCGGAACTCCAGCATCATGAGCTGTATCAGCCCGGAATATGGCTGCAGCAGTTCCTGCTTGCGCCGCTCGATGCGACAGACTTCCTGCGGATCCTGGATCCCCGCTTGCCCCAGGAGATCGGTATACTCGAGCTTCCGGTTATTGACGAGCGACTGCACGGTCTTCCGTCCGTACGCGTAGTCCTCGCTGTAGAGCAGGAGTGCTGCTCGATCGAGGCACGGCGGAATCGAATTGTTCGCGATCCGAGTCGCGCCCTCTTCTCCATGATGCTTGAGCAGAGATCCGCTCAGCTGAATGCGCGCGATGTCTTCGTCCGTCAACTCGCGAAGCGCATGCGACACTTCGTACAGGAGCGACAGGTTGATCTCCGGCAGGCCGTGCACGAGGCATGCGGCCATGTAGGAGTTCACGATGTTAAACATCCCCGTCTCCATCCCGATGATGCAGGGATGCTGCGGGGTATCGGCAAGCACGTGGCCGACAGCGATGCCACGCAGGCTGACGTTGTTCACGACCTGGATGACCGTGCGCACTTCGGCGGGTTGCGCGACGAGACCGACGCGCACGATCGCCTTGAACGGCTGGCTCTGATAGAGCCGCGGGTAGTCCGTTTCTCCCACAAACTCCAGGGGCTGATCCATGTTACCCTCTTCTCGCTGTGAAGGAACGCTCTGGCACGATGCCAAAGAGAATAGAGTGAATGTAGAATATTCATTATTTATTGTCAATAAAGAGGCCAGGACGATCGTCCTGGCCTCGATGCCTGTGCCGAGCACAAGCGGTTAGATGGCCTTGTTCACCTCGAGCGTCGACCAGGTGCGGTCGAGTCGGATGAGTTCGCTACGCAGATCCTCGGCCGTCTGTGGACCTTCCGGTGACGGCACCTGGAGGCCGAATTCCACAGCTCGATCCAGGAGACGGTTGCGCCGACGGAACTTCTGCGTGAGCTGCGATCCGGGCTTTGAGATTCCCAGGAGGCTCGACAGCATCCCAGGGATTTCATCGACGGCAGGCAGCTCCTGGGAGTAGCAGTACGCTGACATTGTCGCGACGAGCCGGCGCGGGCCGACGTTGCGCCGGAGGCACTCCAGGATCATCAGCTTGAAGCCCTCTTCGCAGCGGCACTCGGCATCGTGATTGTGCGCGTACTCGCCACGGAAGAGATCGAGCACATCCTGATACCGCCCCAGCAGCTGCGCCTGCCGACGCTCGCGCTCACGGGTGAGGACCGGGTCCTCGATGCCGATCATGCGCAGCGTCTCAGACATCTTCAGAAGACCGGCGTCGATCAGCTCGACGATCGGCCGACGCAGAATCCGGCATCGGGCATCGAAGAGCGCGAGGAGCGTATCTTCGAGCCGGGGCGGGATGGCAGCCGCCATCTGGGTGTAGTCCGCCGCCTGCACGTGCCGGCGCATGCTGCCATCGCCCTCGCCCGTCATCTCCTGCACGCTCTGGTCGAGCTTGCTCTCGTCGAGGATGGGCATGCCATGAAGTAAGAGGGCACAGCGGTACGCGAGGAGCAGCTCGCCGTTGACAGCCGCGAGGCGGAGTTTGGTCACCTCGCTACGGGTGTGGACCTGGTAGCCGAAGGCGATGTGATCGCCCTCGATCGCCATCACCACGACGGAGACGTTCGTGTTGCGCGGGGGCTTGCGCCCCTCGAGGGTCTGAACGGGAAATTGCGGGCCGGTGTACAGGACCGGAAAGTCCTGAGCGCCCATGTATTTGAGTTCCGGCAGAGCCATCGATTCGTCCTTGTTGTTGGTGAAAGACCGTTTCTCTTGAGCACACTGCCCAAAAGACTACGCCCACTATACAACAGCGCCATAACATGTCAAACACAGCAACGAGCCAAAACGGCGTTTTTCCGCTATAATAGAACGAATACCTATACCAAAATTTCCCCAGCGGCGCCTTCTGGCTTTTTGCGTCAGCACGACCCTTCTGCTGACCCCATTGCTGGCTTCGGCTCAGGATACGACCGCTGTTTCCCCGTATGTCACCCGTCGCCAGGCCGCAGAGATTTTGGTCCACGCAAGCGGGAAACCGATGGAAGATATCTCCCCAGCCTCTGCCGCAGGTGAAACGAGTTCCCAAGAATTAACGACCAGAGCGGAACTACTCGCGATGCTTGGGCGTGCATTCGATCTCTCCAATGAGAGTGCCAAGCGCTACCGCGACATTCCAGCAGAGGAATGGTATGCGCCGTTTGCGGGATTGGCGGAGCGATTTCTCCTCTTTCCGGAAGATGCAAATCTCTTTGAATTACACCCAACCAAATCCGTCACCTTCCACGAAACCGTTCTTGCGGCGCGGGCTATTTTGGCATCGCGTCTGCCTGACACTATCCCGACAGATCTTCTCACACGCATTGTTTGGCTGAATGGCTTTCGCCTCTATGTCGTGTTTGCGGATGAGAAAATTCTCTACGTCGATGAGCCTGCCGACCAGGCCGAACTCCCCTCTCCGGACACCTTGAATCCCAGTACGGCCACCCTCCGAACAGATGTACTGGCACTCGTAAACAGCGCACGTATCAAAGCGGGAAGCAAGGCACTCCGCTACGACGCGCGCATGGAACAGTCCGCGCAAACATACGTGATCGATATGGAAGCAAAACGCTTTTTCAGTCACGTCAGCCCTTCCGGAGAAACCGTGAGAGATCGCTTCATTGCAAGCGGTTATTATCAGCGCACGTATTTACCTGCCTGCGAATGCATCAAAGGATTTGCCATTGGCGAAAATCTCGCGCGCAATCAGCGCAGTGCTCGCCAAGTATTTGAGGACTGGATGAAATCCCCCAAACATCGCGCCGCTCTATTAAATCCGGAATATACCCATACGGGTATTGGCGTCGTGACAGGATCATGGATTTGGGCACAGCATTTCGGCGGCATCATCCTTCCCAACCAGGAACGGATTGAGACGCAGTGATTACGCTTGAACGTCTTCGCCCGCCTTTCTCGCGACATCCTGGCGCTTCTGCAGCTCCTCCTTGCTGATCGCCTGCACCACCGGAGCAGACTTATCGGCCTTTTCGGCATCTGGATCTTCGACTTTGCCGCGCACCGGGCGGAGCTTCTGCAATGCCTTGATGATGGCCTGAGCGTTCACGAGTTTGTTTCCTGTACCGAAGCGCTTACTGAGCACGTTCTTCACACCCGCATGATCCAACACCGTGCGCAACGCGCCACCGGCGATAATTCCTGTTCCTTCCGAAGCCGGAAGGAGGAGGAGCTTGGCAGCTTTGAATTTGATACTGACTTCGTGCGGAATCGTTCCTTTGCTGATCGGCACGATAATCATTTTGCGTCGCGCGGCCTTTACAGCCTTACCGACGGCGATCTGCACCTCATTTGCTTTGCCGGTTCCGAGTCCCACTTTTCCTTTGCGGTTTCCCACAATCACCACTGCGCGGAAGCGCATGCGGCGACCACCTTTCACCACGCGCGTCACACGGTCGACCGAGAGGGTCGTTTCCGTGAATTCGGAGGGCTCGCGGTCGCGCATACCGCGCTTACCGCCATGCTTGCCTTCGGAACGGGAGGGGTTGGCCATAGGGAGAGTGAATCGCTAGTGAGAAACAGAAGAATTAAAATTTAAGTCCGCCTTCGCGTGCGCCTTCGGCAACAGCCTTCACGGCACCGTGATACTTGTAGGCATTGCGATCGAACACCACAGCATTGATACCGGCATCTTTCGCCTTCTTGGCGATCGTCTCACCGACTTTCTTCGCGCCTTCGACGGTGGCCTTGCCCTTCGTTTCCACGGTGGAAGCGGAAAGAAGCGTCTTACCGGCTTCATCATCAATCACCTGCGCGTAGACCGCCTTCAGGGAGCGATACACCGTCAGGCGTGGGCGCGTGGATGTGCCTTGCACCTTGGCGCGGATGCGCTTCTTGCGACTAAGCCGTTTGCTGGAGAGGGAGGAGGAAGACATGAGAGGTGAGATTAAGCGGCCTTGGCCGTAGCAGCCTTACCGACCTTGCGGCGGACGACTTCATCGACGTAGCGGATACCCTTGCCCTTATAGGGCTCAGGCGGACGCAAACCGCGGAGATCGGACGATACTTGGCCGACAAGTTGCTTATCGATGCCTTTGATCGTCAGGAGGTTCTTGTTCTTTTCATCTTGCACCACTTCGACTCCTGCGGGAATCGGGAAGTCAACGGGGTGCGAGAAGCCCAGTTGCAACTGGAGAATCTTTCCTTTGATAGCGGCCTTGTAACCCACTCCGATCAGTTCGAGCTGCTTGGCGTACCCTTCCGAAACACCCTGCACCATGTTCGCGACCAATGCGCGGGTCAAGCCGTGGCGGGAGCGGCCGGTATCGGTGTCCTCAGCGCGCTCAACAATGAGCTGATCGCCTTCAACTTTCACCGTGACTTCAGGCAGAAGCACGTAGGACAGTTCCCCTTTTGAGCCTTTCACGTTCAGCTTGCTGCCGTTCACCGTGACGGTGACGCCGGAAGGGATGGCCACTGGTTTGCGTCCAATGCGAGACATAATTAGGCGATGGTACAAAGAAGTTCTCCGCCGACTTTTTGCTTTCTGGCCTGAATATCGGTCATGAGGCCTTTGCTCGTCGTGAGAATGGCTGTGCCGTAACCGCGGAGAATAGGCTTAAGTTCATCAGCACCGGTGTAGACACGCCGTCCCGGTTTGCTCATACGAGTGAGTTCGAGGGTCTTGCCCGGAATGAATGTGACTTCCAGCTCTTGCTTCGGCGCGTCGCCGATCACGCTCACATTCTCGATCCATCCTTCTTTTTTCAGAAGTTCGCAGAGTTCCTGCTTCATGCGCGACCAAGGCGCCTTGCAGGAATGTCTGCGCGCACCCTGCGCATTGCGCATGCGGGTGAGCAGATCGCCGATGGGGTCAGTAACGTATGTCATGGGGATTACCAGGAGGATTTGGTGATACCAGGGATATCGCCGTTGCTCGCGAGTTCACGGAAGCAGATGCGGCAGACTCCGAAGAAACGAATGAATCCATGGCGGCGACCGCAGAGGTTGCAACGGTTGTAGATGCGCGTGGGGAACTTCGGCTTCTTCCCTTCAGCCCTGGCCTTGAAGAATGCTTCAAGACCTCTTTGTTGCCGGATAACGATCGACTTGCGAGCCATGAGTGGGAGAGAATAGCGGAAGAAAGGGGGAATTACGAGAGTGCATCCATCGTTTTGCGATCCGGACGGAACGGAATGCCGATGAGCTTGAGGAGGTGTCTTGCCTGATTATCGTCTTTTGCGTCCGTCGTGATCTGAATCTGCAAGCCGAACGTTTTCTGAAGGTCTGCAGTCGGGATTTCCGGGAACATCGTGTGTTCTTTTAGACCGATCGCGTAGTTGCCCTGACCATCGAGTTTCGTAGGGAGACCGCGGAAGTCGCGGATGCGCGGGAGGACGTAGCTCACAAGGCGATCGAGGAATGCTTCCATTTTCGCGCCGCGGAGCGTCACCATCGCGCCGACCACGAGGCCCTTGCGAATTTTGAAGTTCGAGATGGCTTTCTTGGAGAGACGCAACACCGGCTTCTGACCCGTGATGCGCATCAGGGAATCCACGATATATTCCTGCATTTCTTTTCCTTCCATCTTGGAGCGGTTGATACCGACGTTCACGATCACCTTCTTCAGGCGAGGGAGGGCGTGCACATTCGTGATGCCCAACTCTTTCTTGAGAGTGGTCGCAATCGGTCCGCGGAGCCGGTCATGAAGCGTATAGTAAGCCATGATTAACCTTCGGAGGAACGGTGGATCTGAGTAGCGGGGTTGGCGGCATTCGTATTTGCCTTACTGTCTCCGGTGCCTTCTCCTTCAGGGCCGCCCGTGAAGGCGCGCTTCCAGAAGGGTTGCTTGGTTGGAGGAGTGGAGTCGGAAGTCGTTGCGGTAGGAGCCTTCTTTCCTTCATCTGCACCTTCGGCCTTCTTCGTCTTGGCGCCAGTCTTCTTCTTTGGAGCTTCTGCCTTCGTCGTTGCGGCATCGGCAATCACTTCACCGCTTAGCTTGGCAACGCGAACTTTGCGCCCCTTTGCGTCGATCTTGTACCCCACACGCGTTGGCTTCTTGGTCTTGGGATCAAGGATCATCACATTGCTGAGCGCGAGGCCAGCTTCGTATTTGATGCGCTGACCAGGACCCTGCGCGGTCTTGCGAATGTGACGCACGCGCATGTTCACACCCTCGACAATGATGCGATTCTTCAGAGGAAGTACACGGATCACTTTTCCGCTCTTACCCTTATCCTTGCCGCTAATGACGTACACGGTATCACCGGTGCGGATTTTCATAGGACTTCGGGGGCTTGGGAAATAATTTTCTGGTAACCCTTGGCGCGGAGTTCACGGGCAACGGGCCCGAAGACGCGCGTTCCCTTGGGCAAACCATCACCTTTCTGGATGATGACACACGCGTTGTCATCGAAGCGCACACCGGAACCATCTTTGCGGCGAATCATGGTCTTTGTGCGTACCACCACGGCATGCTCGACTGCTTTCTTCTTCACCGTGCCGCGTGGCTCTGCTTCTTTAATGGAGACGATGATCACATCGCCGACGCGGGCATACCGGCGGCGAGTACCACCAAGGACGCGGATGCAGTTCGCGATTTTCGCGCCTGTGTTGTCGGCAACCGTGAGCCAGGTAGTAGACTGAATCATGATGCAGAGGGGGAACTGGTTTCTTCCTTCTCACCCATCGCCTTTTTGAGGGCGGCTTCTTCTTTCATTTCACTGACACGGGGAGCAGCCTTCACCACTTCCATCACCTTGAAGTGCTTGCGCTTCGAGAGCGGACGGCACTCCTGGATCATCACTTCATCACCCATGAAGAGATCCATACCATTCGTATCTGCAAGAAACTTCTTGCTGATGCGGTAGCTCTTCTTATACACAGGGTGGAAGAGCTGACGATGGACGGTCACCGTAACGGTGTTCGTCATCTTCTTGGCCGACGTGATGGTTCCTTTTTTCGTAATCATTTGGAACGGGGGGCACGAACTTTACTGGGTTTGGCCTTGGTTTTCAATGCAGTTTTCTTCTCAGTAGCAGCTTTCGGAGCATCTTTGGCACCTGCGACATGCTTTTCCCCAAGGATCGTAAGCAAACGTGCCAATTCCTTGCGGTCGCGGCGGTATACAGCACTGTCTTTGAAGCTGCGCATTTCGAGACCAAGGCGCATCTTCGCGAGGGACATGCGCTTCTGCTGGATTTCTTTTTCCAGGTCAGGGAGTTGCATGTTGCGAAGCTCGGTGAGGGTCGTGCGGATAGCCATGGGGATTACGCTTTGGAGGAAGTATGTTCGATGCGTGTGACGATCTTCGTTTTGATGGGCAACTTGTAGCTGGCCAAGCGGAGTGCTTCACGTGCTTTGTCTTCGGCAAGACCATCCATTTCAAACAGCACCGTACCGCGGGGAAGAATGGCAGAGTAGTACTCCAACGCACCTTTTCCGGCACCCATCGGCACCTCGGCAGCTTTCTTGGTGACAGCCGTGTGCGGGAAGATGCGGATCCAGATTTTTCCGCCGCGCTGCACCGAGTGTGTCATCGCTTTGCGAGCAGCCTCGATCTGGCGAGCCGTGATCTCACCGCCCGTCATTGCCTTCAGTCCGATGGAACCGAATGCGAGGGTCGCACCACGTGTGGCCTTGGCATAGAATTTGCCACGGTTGCGGTGGGGCTTGCGGTATTTGATCTTCTTAGGCTCTAACATGGGGAGGAGGAGTGAGGAGTTCTTAGCCCTTCGACAGGCTCAGAGTTAATGGGAAGCGGAAGCTTCGGACTTGGGAGCATTCAATGCAGCGGACTGAACTTGCTGCACATTCTTAAACACCAATCCTTTATAGACCCAGACCTGTACGCCGATCGTGCCGTACTTCGTCACGGCATGGCGGCGGGCGAACTGAATGTTCGCGCGGAGAGTCTGCAGAGGAATGTTGCCTTCTTTGAAGGTGTCACCGCGTGCGATTTCCGCACCGTTCAAGCGGCCGGATACCGCGACTTTCACACCGAGCGCACCGGACTGCATCGCTTTCTCCAAGGCCATTTTGCAGGCACGGCGGTACGGCATACGACGCTGGATTTGTCCTTGGATGCTCTCGGCAATCACTTCTGCATCACTATCGGCGTTGCGGATTTCGCGGATATCAACTTCGAATGGCGTATTGAATTGAGCCTCAAGATTCTTGCGAAGTTCTTCAATTGCAGCACCCTGCTTGCCGATGATCACGCCCGGCTTGGACGTGTGGATGGCGACAGAAACTTTCTTACCGCGCTCGATATCAATCTGGCTTACACCTGCTTCCTTCAACTTGCCCGTAATGTGACGGCGGATCAGCTGGTCCTGCAAGAAGAGTTCGCGAAACTTTTTGCCCTTTGCAAACCAAGTGGAAGGCCACGTGCGGGTCATTCCAATACGGAAGCCGTTGGGGTTAACTTTCTGACCCATATTAAGCAGGAGTGGAAGAAGAGGAATCAGGAGAAATGGCCTCTTCGGTCTTCTTCTTGGAGGAAGAGGTCTTCAGAGACTTTACAGACTTTTTGGCAGTTTGGGAAGGAGCCTTCTCGCTCTTCTTAGCTTTCTCCATTTTTTCCTCGGCAATACCAAGCGTCAGGGAGATATGGCTCAAGAATTTTTGGATCGGGCGCACGGCACCTCTCGCCTTCGGAATAGCGCGGCGGTAGGAAGTCCCCTGATTCACGACGAGCGTTTTGATGACCAGCACTGTTCCATCCTGTTTATCATTGTGCTCAGCATTCGCGATCGCCGACTTTAAAAGCTGTTCGATCATGCGCGCACCCTTCTTGTGAGTGTGCTGCAGAGCAATCATCGCTTTGCCCACGGGCATGCCTCTCACCATCTTGGCGATGAGGTTAGCCTTCTTGGGGGCGATGCGGGCCGAATTGAGGTGGGCTTTCATGGGGGTTTAGGGATTACTGATTACTTGGAAGCGGGAGCGGGAGCGGCGGCAGGAGCAGCCATCGGAGAGCCGGCGGCCTTACCGGGTTCTGGAGCGGCCATCTTGCCTCCGTGTCCTTTGAATTTCGTGGTCCAGGAGAATTCACCGAGCTTGTGTCCGACCATCTGCTCCGTGATGTACACGGGCAGGAACTCCTTGCCGTTGTGCACTGCGAAGGTGAATCCAACGAATTCTGGCGGGATGTCGCAGTCGCGTGCCCACGTCTTGAGAATTTTCTTCTCGCCCTTCTCGATCATTTGCATGACCTTCTTCATGAGCTTCTCATCGATGTGCGGGCCTTTCTTGAGGGAGCGGGACATATAGAGAATTAAAAATTGAACATTGAGAATTAAAAATTATTTCTTCTTATTCTTACGGACGCGGCGGCGGACGATCAGCGTGTTGGAATGCGATTTGCGCTTGCGCGTCTTCACACCGAACGCCTTCTTTCCCCATGGAGTCTTCGGCGCCTTGAGACCGATCGAGGTGTGTCCTTCTCCTCCTCCGTGCGGGTGATCAACCGGGTTCATGGCGGTACCGAGCACATTCGGCTTCTTACCGAGCCAGCGCTTGCGGCCTGCCTTACCGATGTTGATCAAGTTGTGATCAGGGTTGGAGACAATTCCGATCGTCGCGGTGCACTCTCTGCGGATCTTGCGCATTTCACCGGACGGCAATTCGATCAATGCATGGTCACCGTCGAAACCGACGAGGGTGGCGGACGTGCCAGCAGAGCGGACAATCTGACCACCTTTGCCCATGTGCATTTCGACATTGAAGACTTTGTATCCCACGGGGATGTGCTGCAACTGCATGCGGTTACCGACCTTCACTTTGGTGCGCTCGCCGCTCATGATCTGGTCACCGGGCTTGAGAGTTTGTGGAGCAAGGACGTAGCGCTTTTCACCGTCGGCGTACTGAATGAGTGCCAAGCGGGCAGTGCGGTTTGGATCGTACTCAATCGCAATTACCGTTCCGACAATCCCCTGCTTGTCGATCTGCTTGAAATCAACCTGACGCCACAATCTCTTGTGACCACCACCGCGATGACGCACGACGACGCGACCTTTGTTGTCGCGGCCGGAGATGCGCTGCTTACCGTAGACGAGCGACTTTTCGGGCGTGGTCTTCGTGATCTCCGAGAAGTCGGCGACCGTCATTTGGCGGCGTGCGGGGCTCGTTGGTTTAAGAGTCTTGGGAGGCATGATGACGGATTAGGAGACGGTGTGGAATTGAGCGAGATCGAGAGCTTTGGAATTCTTGGTGAGGGTGACAAACACCTTCTTGTAGGGACGGCGCTTTACGATGGAGCGGGGTCCGACGGCGCGCGTCTTGGAACCAACGCGCAGAACGCGGACGCTGGTCACCTCGACATTGAAGAATTTGTGCAAGGCGTTCTTGATATCAACTTTCGTGGCAGCTGGATCAACCTTCAGAGCATAGGTTCTATCCTGCTTGAGGATCTCGGATTTCTCCGTGATCACATTGCCGAGAATGACGCGGGTGAGTTCCATGAGATCAATCAGGAAGCGGACTTGGAGGAAGCTTTCTTCTTGGGTTCAGCCTTGAGTTTTTTGGCGGTCGGGGAGCGTTTTGGTTTTGCAGGTGTCTTCTCCTTCGTCTTTGCGACTTCGACGGCAGCGGCATCGCGGGCGGATGCATACTTTCTCTCTTTCTTGACCGGCGCTCCTTCCTGCTTGCCAAATACCGTTTCAGCGACTTTAAAGGCATCAGAGAGGAAAACGATCGAACGTGCGACGAGCAGATCTTCGGGGCTCAGATAGGCAGCATAAACGCAGCGAACCTGAGGCACATTGCGCAAGGACTTCTGCAAGCCATCATGCTTTCCGCCGAGCACAATCAAGACGCGTCCTTTCTGGGTGGGGAGCTTCTTGAGGAGGGCAGCGGCAGTTTTGGTTTTGATGGCGGCAGGATAGTCTTCGAGGGCGCAAATTACGCCTTTTGAAGCCTGAAGAGAAAGACAAGAGCGCAAAGCGGCATGACGCATCTTCTGCGGCATGTCCTTCAAATAATTTTTATCATTGCGAGGACCGAACGTCTTACCACCACCGCGAAGCGACGGGGAGCGAATATCACCTCTGCGGGCACGACCGGTGTGCTTCTGCTGGAAGAGCTTTTTGGTGGAACCCCACACTTCACCGCGCGTACGAACGTGGGCAGGAGACTGACGGCGATTGCTCTGCTGCATGACGACGGCCTGGTGCATAAGGCCCCAGTTCACATCGGCACTGAAGAGAGATGCCGGCAATTCCATGCTCTTCTTCTTGTCGCCGCCGGAGGAGTAGACATCAATCGTCATAAGCAGAAGGAAGAGGTTTAGTTGGAAGATTCGAGAGTAATATAAACGTGTGCGCCATTCGGGCCAGGAACCGGTCCTCTGATGGCAATAACACCCTTGGAAGCATCGGAAGAAACAATGGCGCGGTGCTTGATCGTCGTCTTTTCCAGACCCATGTGACCGGCCATTCGGTGTCCTTTAAAGATACGGCCTGGATCGGCACGCATACCTACTGAACCCGGTTCACGCTTGAAGTGGGAACCGTGGGAGGCCTTACCTCCTTTAAAGTTGTGACGACGCATGACACCTTGGAATCCCTTACCTTTGCTGACACCGATCACCGTCACCATGCCTTCAACCGGCATGACCTCGGCCGTAATCTGCTTGCCAACCTCCATTCCGTCGAGAGAATCGACTTTCCACTCCTTTTGGAGGGCAAAACGGGTGTGCTCTGTTCCTTTGCGGGTTTTCCACTTTTTGGGTTCAACACCGAGAACAACGGCGTCATAGCCGTCTTTCTCCTTATTTTTAGTGCGAACAACAACGTTGGGCTTCACCTCAAGATACGTCACGGCGACCGCCTCTCCGTTGGGGAGAAAAGCGCGCGACATGCCGACTTTGCGTGCGATAAGACCGACTGGCATAGAAGAGAAGAAGGGACCCTGGGGCACTATACAGGGGTATAGGACCGTTCAGGGCGAGTGCTTGGAGGTTCCTCTGGCTCGCTTATTCCGCGTAAAGCGAAAGGCGGGCTCGAACGTAAGCATGCCGTGGAAACGAATCTCCAGGGCTTTTTCCGTAGAGTGCAGGCAGTTTAGAGATAGTTATGCAGGTGAGTCAAATGATTTTTTGGATTCATGCCGATGTACCTCCGGATTTTCTCTGCAGCATCCCGCCGAACCACGCTTTCATGATAACGCGTTTGCCAGGCGAAATCCTCATTTCCTGCGCATTTGATGCGATAGGTACATGCGCGTTTGAATTGATTAACGATTGAACCCAGACATCCTTTTTTCCAATGTTGGTGGGGGTTGTTGGTTGTGAGAACAGAGACGCCCATGAAGGGCGT
>CAYUWH010000004.1:0-18258 GCA_964448615.1 uncultured Candidatus Peribacteria bacterium | reverse complement strand
TACATTTGACGGATCGATTGCATTTGGCGCGGACATTTGATCATGCGCATGAATTCGAATGATTCCATGAAAATGATCGGGCATCACCACATATTCATCCAAGGACACATACGATCGCATCAATGGAATATTTCGCCATTCCTCATCAATGATTATTCCGATATTTGATAATGACATGATGCCATTCTGGATTTCCCCAAACCAAGGTGTGCGAAATTTTGTGCAAATGGTAACAAAATATAATCCGGGTTTTGCGTAATCGCGATCGGGTAATCGAATCGATGGGATCCGATACCGGTGACGAAATTCAAATGCAGCCATAGCACACCACAATACGAATTGTTTGTATCCTGTAGAGACGCCCTTCATGGGCGTCTCTCTAACGAATGCAAAATTTTGGCCAGATGTAGACAAAATTTTGGTTCCATTCGTCCGTGGAACGTCATCGAAAAAGGCAGCCGTGTGGCCGCCTTTTCCTCACACCAATGATGAAGGTGGATGTGTCTGTTACTGTGAACTCACCGAGGAGCTCATGGAGCTCGCAAGGGAGGAGCTGATGCTGGAGAGGATGGAACTCAGGGAAGACGAAGAGTTCACGGATGACGAGGTCGACACGGAACTATTCGAACTCACGGAGCTCGGAACGCTCGACGCACTCGAAACGCTGCTAGAAGTAGAAGATTTCGAGGAGCTGGAAGAAGACGTTGGCTTCTTGCAGTTTTCCTTCGCAGTTTTCTGTAGAGCCTTGTACTTCACCTTCAATTCTTTCTTGAAGGCTGCATACGCCTTGAAGTCGGCGCGTGTCTTAATAGGATGCGCTTTCAGATAGGCAGAAAGTTCTGCGCGCTGCTTGCTCTCGAGATCGAGGCGCACTTCGAGACACGTCATCTTGCGCGCCATTTTTTCCCAGATCTTATTGTGCACCGAACCGGTGTTAGTCAGGTGCACGTTTGCCTTTGCTTTGGCATCGACATTCGCATTGCCGCGAACATTGCCATGGAGGAACGGCATGGAGAAAGCGAGCATCGGCACCGCAGCCATCGACGCAAAAATTGCAGTAGTCATACGGAAAGAGGGTTAAGAAGTAGAATTCCCGGACTGCCAGTTGAGACAGAAGGAGCACACGCTGCTTACGAGGTGTAATTGACTAAATCAGAAAATATTTTATAAAATTTCAACTAAGAAGTGCCGCTTCCGAAGCCTCGCTGCGTCGGATAGACTGCTGGCCATGGATTCCTTTCGTTTGAAAAAAGTTGAGCAGCTGCGCGCGAGCGGCAAACTCCCCTACGCCGCGACGTTTGATCGCAGTCATACATTGGCAGAGGGAAAAGCCGCAAAAGATGGCACAAAGATGACCATCGCAGGACGCATCGTGCTCATGCGTGACATGGGGAAGATTACGTTTGCCACGCTCCAGGATCACACCGGACGATTGCAGATCGCTTTTAAAGAAGATGTGCTGGGCGATGCTGCCTATAGCGAAATGCTCTCGCTGCTGGATCTCGGAGATATCATCGGCGTTTCCGGTGAACATTTCACGACCCAGAAAGGAGAGCCGACCGTTGCCGTGAACGAATGGCAGATGCTGAGTAAAGCACTGCGTCAGCCCCCGGAGAAGTGGCACGGCATCGCGGATCAGGAAACCGCATGGCGCCAGCGCTATCTGGATCTCACGAGTAACCGTGAAACATTTGAACGCTTCCACATGCGCAGCCTGTTTGTACGGAAGATGCGTGAATTTTATTGGAACCACGACTTCGTCGAAGTGGAGACTCCCGTCTTGGTGAATGCCGCCTCGGGCGCCTTGGCGACTCCGTTCAAGACCCATCATGAAGCATACGACTTAGACATGTACCTGCGCATCGCACCCGAAACCTTCCTGAAAGAATGTTTAGTTGGAGGATTCGATCGCGTGTTCGAAGTGGCACGTGTGTTCCGCAATGAAGGAGTCGACCCCAGTCACCTCCAAGACTTCACGATGGTGGAGCACTACGCCGCATACTGGGATTACGAAGCGAACATGCGCTTCACGGAAGAAATGCTCTCGACGCTCATCAAAGACATCACGGGAAGCATGAAGGTGAAGATTTATGATCGTGAAGGAGTCCTTCAGGAGGTCGACTTCACCCCACCCTGGCCCCGCGTGAGTTTGCGACAAGCAATCTTAACATCATGTGGCATTGATATTGAGAAGATGGATTCCGCTTCAGCCCTGAGGGAAGCCATGAAGATCGCCAAGATCGAACTCGACGTGCCGGTGGAAAAATTGGCCCGAGGCAACCTGATCGACCAGCTCTATAAGAAGGTCAGCCGCCCCTCCATCGTGCAACCTACCTTCATCGTGGAACATCCGCTCGACCTCTCCCCGCTCGCACGCCGTAATGATAAGAACCCTGCGACCGTTGATCGCTTCCAGTTATTGGTCAGCGGATGGGAAATCGTGAATGCTTACTCAGAATTAATTGACCCGATTGATCAGGCCCAACGCTTCACAGATCAAGCAAAAGCGCAGAAGGGTGGTGACAGCGAAGCTCATGGCAAAGATGATGATTACGTGACGGCCCTGGAATACGGTTGTCCGCCGTGTTCGGGATGGGGAATGGGTGTCGATCGCATTGTGGCATTGCTGACACAACAGATGAATTTGAGAGACGTTGTCCTATTTCCCTTGATGAAGCCGGTCGTATCACAATCATCGGCAGAGACGCAAAATGTTGCGTCTCAACATCAGGAAATGCCCAAATTACACCAAGCCTCAAGCGAAATGTTGTTGCAGCACGCCGAATACGGCCACCTTCTCCCATCCGCACATAGTCTCCTCGAAACACATGCCGTCCAAACGAAGGCTCACTTGATCGCAACGGGTGCCGCCATGGAAGCGCTCGCGAAAAAATTCGGAGGGGATGCTGCGACGTGGAAAGTTGCGGGCATGCTGCACGACTTGGACTGGGATAATTTAGAGAAAGATGCCGAGGCTCACTGTGGTACTACGCTAGAACAGATGCTCAGTACAATCGCAGCACCAAGCGAACTTCTTGCGGACATTCGCGCACACTACGCGCATAAATACGGCGCCGAGTATCCACTCAATACGATGCTCCGTCAGTGCCTTTATTGTGTCGACGAACTTACAGGCTTCATCATCGCCGTGACGCTCGTGCGTCCCAGCAAGAAGTTGGCGGATGTGGAAGTGAGCAGTGTGAAAAAGAAATTGAAGGATAAAACCTTCGCGGCGCAGGTGGATCGCGAGCAGATCAAGAAATGCGAAGAACTGCTGAGCATTCCCCTTGATGAATTCATTGGCATCACGCTGGAGGCAATGAAAGGCGTAGCATCAGAGATGTCTCTTTAAACAACCTTATGATGGTGTTATCACTGCTCAGACGAGAAGCGCCGCCCATCCTTTCAAGTCTCTGTCTGTGCCTCGTGGTGGCAATCGGCTGTCTCGTGCTTCACGCAGCATTTCCCTATGGCATGATCTTTGCAGATACCCTCGGTTATGTTGATCAAGGTATGCAATTTCACCTCTGGGAGCCCAATACACTGGACTGGAGACATATGCCGCTCTTCGGTTTTTTTCTACGCTTCAGCACACTCTTCCCGTATCCGACTACGGTGCTCTTTCTTATAAATGCCGCGCTCTTTGCGCTCATTATCGTCGTTGCATTTCGTTTGGCAGCATCCGTATTCCATTCAGAAAGAGTGGGCTTCTCCATTGCAATGACACTGGTCATTTGGGAATTCCTTCTGCAGAAGACGTTCTTTTTTCTCCATATATTGGTAGCCGATACACCCTTCGGTTTGCTATTACTTTTGGGATCCCTCCTTGTCATGCTGGGATGGTGGAAACGAACCATACCAACGGTCTACTGCGGATTTTTTATCCTTGGACTCAGCGCAATAACCAAGCCGATCGGCGTGAGTTTTATTCCACTATGGACCATCGTCGCAGGTCTCATCGGTTTTGAAACGTATCGTCATGCAGCGAGACACAGCGCGCGAACGGGCATGCTGGTAAGTGGCATTTGCTTCGTTCTTCTGACGGTACTCCTCTTAGGATGGTGCACACGAAATGCCCTGCTGTATGGAAGCATTCGCCCCAGTGCCTTTCTTTTTATGAACATTGCAGGGCGTACTCTGCCATTCCTGGAAGATGACGATCGCATTCTTCCCAATGAGAAAGACAATGCTGAATTCATACGAACAGTACGCACGTACGAAAAAAATGTAGGAACAACGCTCAATGATTACGCATCGTTCGGCATTGTGGACGGCTACGAATCGCCACTCTGGTATCTCTCACGCTTCGTACCAGGCGACGTGTACGATCGATCTTCAAAAAATTCGTACTTTTTCCGCTTCGATCCGTTTGTCGTCGGTGTCAGTCTGCGCATCATTGCGGAGAACTCCTATCGCTATACCTCTGTGGTTCTGCACGATTACCTATTTATGTTCAGTCCCTGGATGATGCCGCATGTGAATCCTGACAACGTGCCTTCCAGTCGTGCATGGTATTTCAGGCAGCCATCACGATCGCATATGCCCGATCGATTGATTCGCACACTCTATCCGACAGATTCGTCGTTGTCGCCGGAACGATCCAGTCTGCAGGCAGACTATGTTCTGCGTATGACCAATCCCCTGCGATCCTTCCTATACCAACCAATCATTCGCTGGAGCACTGCTCTGCTCACGCATGTGCTTCTGGTCGTATCACTCTGGATAGTATGGAGAAAGGGCAATTCGGCCATCCGACAGCGGCAACCGTTCATTCTGCTGTCGATTATCACGATTCTACTTTCAGCAAATGCAATCGTTACGTATTTGCCCACCGTCATGGTGGAGCAACCACTGCAACGGTATCAGCTGAGTGGCATCATGGGCCTCAATTTCGTGTACATTCTCTGGCTGTTTGCCATCATGCGGTTTTTGCTGAGGCCAATGTCCAGAGTAAGAAAAAATTGATATGCTGAGCGCCGGCTCATGTCCCCTATTTTTTCGCGGTCGGCTCCGGAACTTTCCATTGTGTTGCCATGCTTAAATGAAGCAACGACACTACGACGATGCATCACAACGATCCGTGAGACGTGCCATCAATCAACGATCGCTTATGAGATCATCATTGCGGATAACGGCAGCAACGATGGCAGTGCCGCCATCGCCAAAGAAGAGGGATGCACTGTCATTCACGTGACGCAACGAGGCTATGGCAATGCCCTGCGATCTGGCATTGGTGCGACGCGAGGAACATTCGTGCTCATAGCGGACTCGGACTGCAGTTATGATTTTACGCAGATTCCGGCATTTCTTGAGCTCTTGCGAGCAGGAAATGATTTTGTCATGGGCTGTCGTCTCCCTGCAGGCGGGGGCAGACTACTTCCGGGTTCCATGCCTTTTATGAATCGATGGATAGGCAACCCCTTCCTCTCCCTGCTCGCACGCACACTGTACGACGTACCATATGCAGACGTATTTTGCGGCATGCGCGCATTCCGGAGGACGCTCGCTGTCACCCAAGAACTGGATACCGCAGGCATGGAATACGCCATTGAAATGGTGATACGCTATCATCACGCGGCACGCCGGTGGGCGGAACTTCCCATTACCTATCACCCTGACGGCAGATCCGGCCATTCACACCTGCGCCCCTGGAGAGACGGCCTGCGCGCCTTCCGCCTGCTCCTGACCAATACACCACAACGCTCATGACCTCTACCCCCAGACCCTCATTTGTCTCTTCGTTTGTCATGGAAGAAGCGCCTGGATACATCGACTGGACCACATCTCTGCTTGCAAGTCATATTACCAATCATGTGCTGGAAGTCGGCTGTGGAGCCGGGCTCGTTGCGCATTCAGTACTACGCCTTCCGGGCGTGACACAACTCACGGCTATTGATCCTTCTCCGCACGCCATCACAGCAACTCGCGCACGCTGCGATAATGATGAACGCCTCCGCTGTCTCCAAAAAGATTTGGCGAACATGAACGGAGACACGTTCGATTCCATCGTCTGTTGCAATGTGCTCGAACACATCGATGACGACCTCTCTGCACTGCAGCAGATGCACACACTGCTACGCCCAGACGGAACGCTTGCCTTACTCGTGCCCGCGCATCCGTTTCTCTACACTGCGTACGATAAGGATGCGGGACATTTTAGGCGCTACACCAAACGCACACTTTCCGCCGTGCTGCACGAGGCATCCTTCACGATCGACCGCATGTTCTATTGCAATGCTCTCGGTGCGGTAGGCTGGCTCGTCGTAAACGGCATGTTGTGCAGATTTCGCAGCAATGAAAAGACGTTCCGGTCTTCCGCCCGCTCCTTCGAGCGTTATGCACTGCCCGTTGTGCGACGATTGGAAGTAAAAGCCTCACCTCCATTCGGACTCTCGGTGATTGCACTCTGTACCAAGTCATAAGCAGCCGACGTGCGCTTGGACGCAAGTCCCATGCAGACACCCTGCAGAAAATCGACGACCTTATCGCGTGCCTCCTCAATAGATAGCTCATCATTGTTGATGATCAGATGCGGTACTTTCGGCTCTTCATAGGGTTTATGTGGCGCATCGAGTCCGGAACGCTTTACATAGATCCACAGTGGATGACAGATCGCATCAATCTCTTCACGCACCGCCACAAAAGGAGCAATCACCGCGACAATCACCAAAAATCCTTGACGCTGCAACACCGTAGCGAGTCGCGCTACGCGCAAATTATGTCTGCGTCGGTCTTCCGCAGTGAGTGTTTCTTGCGTGGAGATGCTTTCTCGCATTTCATCTCCATCGAGAACGAGGATGCGCCGAAAGAGCAGATGATCGGTTTTTTGCTCAAATGCGCTCTGTAACCCCCGAGACAGCGTCGTCTTCCCGGCACCCGTATTGCCCGTGAGCCAAACTACTGGGTAGGTCATCGCACGTTTTCCGGAGTGGAAGGATCGTACGCCTTGCCAGATTCTTCGTAGAGTTTTTTGCGAAGATCAGTGGCTGAAATTGCTTCAGTCTGCGCATCGAGCTGAATGAGATCGTAGCCCACGTCTCTGCCGATATACACCGTCAGGCGCGCACCGGGATCGTCCACCATCTGCACTAGGACACGTTCTTCATCCGGAAATTGCGCGCGAATCATTGCCTTGCGCTTTTCAAACGCGAAGGGATTTTTCTCCGTTTGGTCAGTATCACGGAGCAAGATGATACAACGATCATTTTGAGTGAGGATCGTTTCCACGCATTTTTTGTGTCCTTCATGGAACGGCTGGAACCTGCCGATAAAGAGAGCGGTCTTCATAATAAGGAGAGTGATAGGCACATGGTATCATGCGCACCCATGCACAATGTAACCATTGTCATTCCCGTGCACAACAGTATAGATATCGCCTGTGAGTGCGTTGCATCCTGCGCGCGCTCTATCGATCCGCGGCATACAATTTTGGTGGTGGATGACGGGAGTGAAGAGCCGGAATCAAGGCGCCTCCGGGAACTTGTGGACACATTGCCCAACGGACGCTTCGCGCGAAATGAAAAGGCAATCGGTTTCGTACAGAGTTGCAACAAGGCGGTCCTTGAGCTTGATGCAACCGAGAATGACATTCTGCTCCTTAATTCTGACACAATCGTCACCGAGGGATTTCTGGAAGAAATGCTCGCGTGTCTCTACGAGTCGGAACGCCATGCAGCCTGCTCACCACGCAGTGACAACGCAACATTGTGCAGCATCCCGCTGCATCGCTCCCGTCCATTTACAGCCCGTGAAAGCGAAACGTGCTGGCAACAACTGAAGGAGTATCTCCCACGATATACCCTCGTGCCCACGGGTGTTGGCTTCTGCCTGCTTCTCAGGCGAGATTTGATCCGCCGCTTCGGACTGTTTGATGAAGCATACGGATTGGGGTATCACGAGGAAAATGACTGGTGCCGCCGCGTGAACCGCATGGGATTTTCGACGATCCTCAGCAATCGCGCATTCGTATTCCACAAAGGCACAGCATCATTCGGTTCCGCAGTGAAAAAAGAACTTAGCGAGCGAAATGCGCACTTGCTACATGAACGATTTCCCGAATACGAACGATTAGTACAGGAATACGCAGATCGGCTTTTGCCCGCTGCAGAACATTTCGGAGAAGTGATCGGCAAGTCTGAGACGCGACCGCAAGTGCTTATTGACCTCTCTCATCTTTCCGCGGCGTATAACGGCACGTCTGAGTACGTGCAGTATCTGCTCCCCCGCCTCATCGCACGACACAAAGACACCTGGGATCTTTTTGTGCTTGTCACCAAACATGGAGATGAATTCTTCAGTTTTTCTTCTCGTTTCGAACGCGTGTTACATACCGAACACCTTCCGCCCGGCAAGAGATTTGATCTTGCCTTCACTCCCCATCAAATTTTCTCGCTCGACCACGTTCTACTCCTGAACCGCCTTGCCGTAAAAACCGTCATCAATGTGCACGATGTCATCGCACTTCGCTGCGGACAGTTGCATACGCTGGATCATGAATGGGCAATGCGGCTCATGTTCAAGCATGCCGATGGCATTGTTTCCGTCAGCGACGATTCTTTGCGCGATGCAAAAACATATTTCGGAGAGCGAATAGGGAACCGACAGGGTCTTCGCACCAAAACGATTCTGCATGGCTTTCCCGAAACAATACCGGCCACGGATCTTCCTGCGGCACCATTCTCCGATCCATTCGTCTTACTCGTTGGCAATCACTTTGAACATAAAGCAGTACAACAGGCGGCAGCTCACATACCGCACGATATGCCAGCAGTGATTCTAGGAGGCAAACAAGTGCCAGGGCCGCAGGGTAATCACCTCGTTCTGCGTAGCGGAAATTTGTCGGAGCATCAGATGCACTCGCTCTATGCCCAATGTGCTGTCGTGTTGTTTCCGTCTCAGTATGAAGGATTCGGCATGCCGCTTTTGCATGCGGCAGCAAACGGCAAGCCTATTATTGTCTGCGAGACGGACGTCAATCGGAGCATTGCTCGGCGTATGGGAATTGAGCTGAACCTTCTCCCATTCCGGTCTTTTGCAGAAATTCCTCTTCTTCTCACAAGAGCAATGAATGCCGCTCCCATTCCGCTTCCGGTCCACACACGCGGTTGGGATGATGCGGCGGCAGAGACGGCCCTGTTCCTGCAGGAAATTCTTGCCATGCCTTTGAATAGCACCGCGCTGGAGGAACGATTTTCCTCACTCATGATGCTTGAGCACGTACGCGTCGATGCTCAAAACAGGCGCGGATTGAACATTGTCCGCAGGATGCATCAACAAACCGCATCCTTTGTGGGCAGGAGCCTGAAACAGTATCCACTCCTGAAGCGCAGGCTGGCGCTTGTGGCGGCATTTTTTAGGCTGTTGCCATAGAAGCCTCCGCGCGAACGGGCATGGTCTCTGTATAGTCGAACGTACGCAGTATCCATTCCTCAGCCGCGCAGACATCCCGGATAAGCGCCTCGTCGCAGTGGCAGCGATTGCGGAATGTCTCCAGCGCCGCTCCTGCGTTGGAATAGGGTGTGGCACGTAGGGCTTGCTCATCAAACTGCTCGCCTGCCAGCCGCAATGCATGTACAAGATCATCAGCCAAACGTTCCTGTTTTCCCACAAAATCAAGCGCTTTTCCGTCATGACCCACGTAGAGCTTCAAGTGCGAAGACAGAAAGCCCGGCCTTCTCTGCAGCATATTGCGCATGAAGATCGAGAAATCTTCGGACATGCACTGAGAAGTCAAACTTTCCGTAAAGGGAGAACCGTGCAATTGGTGGAACGCCCATTGTGATTTGTACCATGATACGGGATGGCGCACGAACGCGAAGGAGAATGCACCTCGGTAATGGATATCGGTCCGCGTCGCATGCATGAGGGAGTGACGCAACGAATGATTCGGCGCATCCTGAGCCATGGGTTTACTCAATTCATCAGTTGGCAATCCTGCCCGACGAATTGCGTGTCGCGCCCAAGTCCCACCCGTTTTGGGAACATGGAAAAAGATGGAATGTGGAAGAAGCAATGCCATGGCAACAACCCTGCCAGAAACGATTGCAACACACAACTGCGCAAGCGCTATACTTCGGGATATGCTTCCTTTTGCAGATCACACCACTACTGGAACCATGGCGCGGTTGTGGCAGCCCCTTCTCCTCCCTCTCTTGGAAGCGACGGATGCGCGCACGATCGTCGAGATCGGATCAGATCATGGACATCTCACGGCGGAACTTATTGCGTACTGTGAAACCAAAGACTGCACCGTGCATGTGATTGATCCGGCGCCACAATATCAATCAACGGATCTTCCTTCATGTTTTCATCTTCATAAAGACCTGAGCTTGAATGTGCTCAGTAAGATAGGAACGTGCGACGCAGTCTTTATCGATGGCGATCATAACTGGTATACGGTTTTGCATGAACTGATCCTCCTTGAGGAAATCCATAGCGGGCAGGATCTGCCCCTGATCCTGCTGCACGACACCGATTGGCCGTATGGACGGCGCGATATGTATCACCAACCTGAAACAATCCCCGAAGCGGAGCGACAACCCTCCGCGCGACTTGGCATGCTGCCGGAACAGGCTGAGTTGGTACAAGGAGGTTTTCAGAATCAAACGATCCATGCACAAAAGGAGGGAGGAAAAAAGAATGGCGTCCTGACTGCCGTGGAGGATTTTTTGGCTTCTTCCAAGCATCGTCTTGTCTTTCTTTCTCTTCCCGGTATCCACGGAACCGGCATTTTGACATCCGCAGCACGACTTGAACGTTGCCCGAAGTTGGCGGCATTACTGCATGATCTGCAGCCAACTCCTCCCCTTTTGCGTCATATGCAAGGAATCGAAGCGGATCGCATACGACTCTCCATTGCATGGCAGGATATGCACAGGCTCATTCAAGAACTGCGCGAGGAGAATGCGAGACTCGCGCTCAAGAATACGTTCGCGCAGCAAGCACTTGATGACGAGAGACGGCGCGCAGCGGTGCGCATTGCAGAACTGGAACACTATCAACACATTGCCCATCGCATGCTTCAAAGTAAAAGCTGGCGCATTACTTCCCCACTCAGAACCATGGGATCATTCATCCAGAACTTATTGAGGGACAGCAAGCTCTAAAGGAATGATCCGCCCTTCGCGTACGGTGACGATGCGATCGCAAAACATCCGAAGTTGCGGCAACGAGTGACTGACCAGCACGACGGTTTTACCTTCCGTGCGCATGCTCTTCAAATGAGCATGGCAATGCTGTTGAAATGCCGCATCACCGACGGCTAAGAGCTCATCGAAGAGATACAAATCGCTATCGGCCTGCGCTGCGACGGCATAGGCAAGACGTAACAACATCCCTTGCGAGTAATACTTCAGCGGCATCTGCCGATGCGCATCTAAACCGGCGAATGCCACGATGCGATCCGTAAAGGAACGGATCTGCCGCGAGGAAAGACCGTGCAACAATCCCTCAAAGTAGATATTTTTGTCGGCGGCAAGTTCGACATTGAACCCGGAACCAAGCCCAAGAAAAAGCGACATCGACCCATGACAAGAGACCGTACCGGCATCGGGCGGCAGTAAGCCCGCAAGGATACGAAGGAATGTTGTCTTGCCGGATCCGTTTGGACCATAGATTCCGACCCACTCTCCTTTTTGTATGTTGAGCGTAGCATCACACAGTACATCCAGCCTCTGTTTCCGCGCATGAACTGGACGCCGGAGAAGCGTATCTTGAAGCAATGAATGCGACGTATGATACGTGAAGGATTTATAGATGCCGGTTGCGGACAACAAGGCGTCCATGGATCAATATTCTTGGAGAAAATAGGTACTGCGGCGCGCGTATAACGCCATTCCCGCCCAGCATACGATCGCACATGCGACGGTGAAGAGCAGAATATGAAACAAAGAAGGTGGAGCCATGGGCAAGAGACCGAACGCGCGACGTGCATCAAAAAGAAGAATGGAGAGGGGCTGCATGTTCATGAATGACGTGAGAACACTCGAAAAAGTGGAGGGAGAAACTTTACTGATTTCCTGCAGAATATCCCCCGTTCTAAAAGGGGCATATACAACGGGCGTAAGCCAAAAGAGAATTTGGAGCGTCACGGTCCACAAATGCGGAATATCTTTAAATCTCAAGGAGAACGCACTTAAAAAAGAGCCTACGCCGAGCGTAAGGAGAACCATTTGCAGAATCATCACCGGCAGATACCAGAATGCCCCGTGTGAAAGCGGCATACCGAGCATGAGCGCGAATAGAAGAAACAGCATAAACCTCGTACAAAAAATCATAAGACTGGTCCATGCCGAGGCAAGCAGGAAAAGGGGTGGCCATACCTTCCGTTTTTGGAGAATAGGCAATTTTTTTTGCGGGACCGCGATGAGAGCGCTTGTGGCGATGGAGAAATACTCCCACAGAATCAGCCCGAGAAATAAATACAGCGGATACGAAGGCATTTCCTGACCAAGAATCGGATGGAAAACATGAAAGATCACGATAAATTGCAGCAAAGGATTCATGAACGACCACAGGTAGCCGAAAAATGACCCTCTGTATTTCTGCAAAAAATCGCTCCAGCCGAACGCCAGAACAATACTCACAACTTGCCAATAGGAAGAAAACGATTGCACGGCCCACGCAGCTTATCAACGAATCTCATTGCTGTCGCTTCAAACACCCGCCTTGCGCCAGATAGTGTTGCAACCGGCTTTGTGCTCCAAACGGTAGCCGCGTTTAGTCAGAAGCTCATATTTCGCGTTGTGCTTTTCCGCATTCCACATGCATTCTTCGGTCACGATAACACGAGGACGAAAGCGCATGCTATCCAGACCAAGCAATACTTCATAATCCATGCCTTCGGCATCGATGAGTAAAAGGGAAAAGTCGTGAGGACATTCCTGCTCCGTCAGAATAGCTGTGAGCGTATCCACTTCCACAGGAATAGCATCGTCGGAGCGGATGGCCTTAAACCAAGGAGTGTCATCTGTGCATAACGTACTCGTGCCCAAATGCTCTTCTTTCGGTAAATACAGAGGCCGAATACCCGCACTCTCGGCGCAGGCTTTTCGTACGCAATGTATGTTGGCATTGTCCGCATAGCGCTGCTGTAGCTGCTCAAACAGCAACGGATGCGGCTCGATGAGAATAGCCTTCCATCCCTGTGCGATGAAAGAAAAAGAATTCGAAAGATGGAGGCCATTATGCGCTCCCACTTCCACTAAAAAGCACGGCGCATCCACCGGGAGCATCGACCGCACCATATCGTCTTCTTTCGCTTGCGCCATACTATGCACTGCCTGGCGCGGCTTACCCATCTCTCTGCACACGCGGCCTAACCATCGAAACGGCTTCGTGTATCTCCAGCTCTTGCTACGTTCTATGCGTGCCAATTTCTGCTTAAGGGCAGCCAGTTCTTGATGGAGAGCAATGTCCATGAGGCAAGAGAAGTGGCCGCATTAGATCTCCCATACCGCTTCCCGCTCCGGGAGAATCACTTCGATGGGGCCAAACGTTCGGATGCGCTGCGCAAACGGTTCCATTTGCGTCAATTCTCCGTGCACGAGCAATACCTTTTTCAATCCTGGAATAGCTTTGAGATACGCATCAAGATCATGCATGTCGGCATGGCCGGAATACGCATCAATGTAGATGATTTCCGCTTTTTTCTGGAGAACTTCATCGAATATTTTCACCGCACTGATCGTCGGATCCACGATTTTTGCACCCAAGGTATCGGCCGCCATGAAGCCTACCGCCAATACGGTATTGCGTGGATCTTCCAGCTCGTTCTTCAGATGGTGACGGATGCGCCCCGCCTCGCACATGCCGGATCCGGCCATGATCACCATCGGGCCCGCCGTACTGTTAAGTGCCTTGCTCTCGTCGACGCTATCCGTATACCGCACGAGCGAGAACTGGAACGGATTGTGGGCGCGCGCCAAAAATTCGGTGTACATCTCTTGGTCATAACACTCCGGATGCTGCATGAAGACGCCGGTGATTTTGGAAGCCAGCGGTGAGTCGATGATAATCGGCAATGCCGGAATTTCCTTGGCATCCCAGAGCAGGTGCAAATCGTACACAATCTCTTGCGTGCGCTCGAGGGAGAAGGCGGGAATGATCACTTTTCCACCGCGTGCGGCGGTGCGGAGGACAGCATCTTTTAGCCCCACTCTTGCTTGCTCAATTTCGCTGTGCGCACGATTGCCGTAAGTACTTTCGCAGATCAACACCTCGACCGGCGGCATCGCCGCAGGATCACGGATAATAGGCAGATGCGATCGTCCGAGATCCGCACTGAACCCGATCATGCGCTTCGTGCCGTTCTCCGTCACTTCGATCACGAGCATCGCCGCACCGAGAATATGTCCCGCCTCCAGGAACATGACACGCACACCCTCTACTACCTGAAACCACTCATTGTAATTTTTGCCCTGGAGGAGACTTTCGGCGGATTCCGCGTCTTTCTGTGTATAAAGCGGCCCCTCAGATTTGATCATGGAGTTCTTGAGATGCCGATGGAAAAAATCTTCGTCTTTCTCTTGAATATATCCGGCATCCATCATCATCACCGCCGCCAAATCTTTCGTGGCGAACGTGCAGTGCACCGGCCCGCGGTACCCTTTTTTCCAGAGCAACGGAATACGTCCGGAGTGATCCATGTGGGCATGACTGAGCACAACCGCATCAATGTCTTTGGAGGGATCGAAGGTGAATGTCGCATTTTTCACCGCCGACTCTTTGCGCTTTCCTTGAAACAGACCGCAATCGAGAAGAATTCTCTTTCCGTTAACCTGCAATTCGTGACACGTGCCCGTGACTTCCTGTGCTGCTCCATGAGAAATGAACTTCATGGCTTCGATGATAGCCCAAGCGCTGCAAGAAGGGCAGTGGTTTCTTCTTTCTTCAGCGCACGGATTTCGCCAGACTTCAACGCAGTATCCGTGAGCGTGACGATACGAATGCGCTTCAAGCTTTTTACTTGGTATCCAAGCTTTTCACACATGCGACGGATTTGCCGATTTTTTCCTTCGCTCAATGCAATGCAAAATGTATCCTTCGTCACAAAGCGCACGGTGGCAGGCTTGGTCTGACTCCCTAAAATTATCATGCCGTCTTCCATGGAGATTTTATCTTGATGTTCGAGAGGTTTGTGCACGATCACTTCGTATTCCTTTTCATGATCGAACTTTGGATGCGTCAGACGAAATGCGACAACGCCATCGTTGGTCAGTAACAATAATCCCGTGCTGTCTTTGTCGAGTCGGCCGACCGGAAAGAGTTTTCCTTTGAGTTCTTCCGGAAGAAGATCGCGAATCGTGGGATACATGCGTTCCGGTGCCACGCTCTTTGTCCCCTTCTTCTCGCCACGACGTTTTGGATTGATTGTGCCGCCTTCGCGCGAGACATTGCTGGTCAGTACGCCCTCGGGCTTGTTCATGACGTAATAGAGCAATTCCTGGCGCGCTTGGAGGACTTTGCCATCCACTTCGATGGTATCCGTCTCAGGATCAGCTTTTTGGCCTAATTCGGCCCGAACACCATTTACCTTCACGAGACCTTGTTCAATATATTCCTCAGCTTTTCGCCGAGAAGCGATTCCTCTGGCCGATAGGATTTTTTGGAGACGTTCAAGCATAAGGAAGAATGAAGGCACTCGAGAGCCATGAGGCTGCAGTATGGCATTAATCAGCCTTTTCTGCTATGATAAGGAGAACCCTATGCCAGACATTCTTCTCACTACACCATGGCACACTGCCATTGATATTCTCTTTGCAGCGGTCATCGGCACTATCATTGGACTTGAGCGCGCACGAAGCGGAACGGCGGCAGGATTGCGCACGAATATCCTCATTGCCGTTAGCGCCTGCATCTTTACGATTCTCGCACAGGAATCCTTTGGACCTCAGAACGGCGATACAAACACCATTATCGGGCACATCATAGCCGGCGTTGGTTTTCTCGGTGCTGGCACAGTGCTTCACCATAAAGAAAAGACGATCGGACTCACCACCGCCGCCAGTGTATGGCTGGTGGCCAGTCTTGGCATCGCAGCAGGAGCCGGGCAGTACTTTATCGGTCTCTTCGGCGCAATCATCGGCGTGACGGTTCTCCATGTTCTCGATCCTGTCAGTCATGAACTCGGACGGGAGGCCAATGAACGAAGAGAACAGCGTGAACGGGAAGAGCAGATGCATCGCTAACACGAAAAAGCGGCGATTCCCTCCGGGGAATCGCCTGGATTTTTTTGCATCACGGTGTAGCGGGATCGATGGCCGCTTTTATTTTCACGGAGCGGATGCTGCTCCATTGAAGCTCTGCTGAATGCAGAGCCCGACTCTCCATCGTGTCACTGATCGTCAGGATGATCTTGTCACCAGCCTCAGCAATACCGATGTCCAGCTGTCGCTGGCCCAACATGACGGCGATGATGTGCTGAACGCATTTGTTCGCCATCTCGTATTCCACGACCTGCCTCTGAACAGAGATGCTCAGTGGCAACGCCTTATCCCAGACCACCGGTTGCGGGGGTGCGAAGATAAAGGGAAGAGTGGCTCCCTGTTGAACCAGGGTGATCGCCGTTTCCCCCAGGTCGTTGCGCGCGATGACGAACTCGAAGTGGCTTGCATAATGACACTCGATGAGTCCGGCGAAACTCTGCTGAGAATGAGCCCCCTGAAGATGAATCACCGTCACCACACCATCAATCGAGTGGCGTGACATAATTTCCCCTTTCTCATAAAGAGATGGCGATTCCCCGGAGGGAATCGCCTAGATTTGCTGAACTCGACCTACAGCGGCTGAATTTCGATCTCGAGCCGCTCGAGATCGCACAGCAGGTGCGGAATATGGACCAGCTGCAATCCATGGAACGAGACGTGAGTCTCGACGATGTGGACCTGCATCCGTGCCGGCCCAACCTCTGTCAGCTGTCCGACGATCCGGACCATGTTCGGCACAAGAGGAAGGCTCACACTCCCGATTTGCGATGCGCTGCCCAATGGCAGAACAATGGTCATCGGAAGAGCCAGCGTCGAAAGAGTGCCCGTCTCGGTCTGTAAACCTACCGTCAGCGTCACGAGGCTCGTTGGCGGCTCGATGACGATCGAGAACCTGTCATCGGACATCGTGAAATCGGACTCTTTCGACGACTCCTCGTCGATTCCCGCATAGCGGGAGCGAACAGTGCAACGCACCCTGCGCATTTTCATGGGATGACCCCTATGGCATCTTACTTCCAGTTCTCACACGAGAACGCATGAAAGTGAGATGGATAGGGGCTGGGATGTAAAGAAACGTCGTTTTACCCTCTTTTTTGAGGGCTGAAGATACTATCATAAAAACTACTTTTATGCTATAATAATTATATGAAACACAAACCACACAAATCTCTTTCTCGCTCGACCCAATTGATGGGAGTCATGTTCGCACTTGGGATGCTCACGCTCTCAGCGGAAATGATCGCCATGAACATGGGCTCTGCCTTTGAAGCAAGCGTGTATGGTCCTGCAAAGGAATCAATGCACAAAGCTGCTTCCACGGAAAAGAAGGCAAAAGAAACGGTTGCCCCTCGCACCTTTACAGCTTGCGAGCGTGCCGCAACACGCGTGAAGAATCTGAGGCGTCGTGCCCAGATTCAAACGCTCTGCCACGCCAAAGAGAAGAACCGCTAAGAGCGCCAACATTGTTACAACAAAAAAAGCCCTCTTCAAAGAAGAAGGGCTTTTAATGTACAGATCGTTTTAAGTACAGAGTCCTGGCACTGGCCTACTCTTGCAGAACGCATGTCCTACTACCATCGGCGCTGACGGGCTTAACTGCTGAGTTCGGTATGGGATCAGGTGTGACCCCGTCGCTCGAAGCACCAGGACTCTATACTCAAGAAGACACTGTGAGCATTTCTTGCTCGCTCTATGACACATGAACAGTACGCTGCAAACAGCAAAGAAAAAACGTTCGATTGTCCATTCGTATCGCTCGGCTGAACGCATTACTGCGCGTACACCTGCGACCGATCTAACCGGTAGTCTTCCGGCGGACTTATGGAGAAACGCAATCTTAGGAGGGGCTTCCCGCTTAGATGCCTTCAGCGGTTATCCCGGCCGAACATAGCTACTCTGCACTGCCGCTGACGCGACAACAGACACACCAGAGGTTCGTCCATTCCGGTCCTCTCGTACTAGGAACAGCTTCCTTCACGTTTCTATGGGATCATGGAGGATAGAGGCCAAACTGTCTCACGACGTTTTGAACCCAGCTCGCGTACCGCTTTAA
>CAYUWH010000003.1:60582-72500 GCA_964448615.1 uncultured Candidatus Peribacteria bacterium | reverse complement strand
CCCCTTTCCCCCACCCTTCGGCTTGCTCAGGGCAGGCGGGGAGAAAGGGGCTTTGCCAGTAAATATCTTGCATTGATGTAAACTTTATTATACTCTTTTGCCAGTCTTTCACATCACCGTCAACTTCAGAAAAAGGGGGATTTGTGAGCCAAGAACAAGGATTTCTCTCTGCGATCGCCGAAAACAGGGAGGATACAACCGCTCGTCTCGTCTATGCCGACTGGCTGGAGGAGAACGGACAACCCGGGCGTGCCGACTGTCTGCGCTACGAAGTGTGGGCCGCCGAGCGGATCGGCTGGTGCAATGTCATCAGCATTCTCGATGTCGAGAAGCATTACGAGATGCGGCACGACGATGAAGCGATCGTCAGCATCATGTCGAGGACGTTTTCGGAGGAGCGGCTGAGGGAAGCCGGACAAAGCCATGTGCTTCTGCCGGGTCAGCACATCAACCTTCTGGGTATCATCGAACGCCACAAGAACCTCATTGCCAGAAGCGATGACTTGATCAGGGATCTTGATCCTGACGAGGAAACGGCCAGATATTATTACGAACCGCATCTGGAACCCCGCTGGTATTTGATCCGCAGGGAGGGATTTCCCGACTCTCAAAATCTTCCGTATGAGCAACAGGTCGCACTCCTTTCTGAAAATGAGGAGGTACCGAACGCCGTTCATATCATGTATCTGATGACACTCTCTTCTCTCGCCACCAACAAACGCCTGCCTCTTGCACACTACATGTACTGCTGTGATGAGATTCTTGAAAGAGGAATAGGGCCAATGGCCTTCCAGGCAATCATGCCAGGATTCGCAGCGTGCACCTGCCATTCGTATATAGGGCTCGAATCAATAGACAGCATCGGTATTGCTCATAGCGATGCAGTCGACAGGGATATGCACATCGCCTCCATGCTGAAGTTCTGACAACAACTCGGGAGAATTCGTTCTCCCACAAGAGCACTCGCAACGCGGGTGCTCTTTTTTTATGCTATCCTTTCCACTTTTATGCAGTACGCCATTTGACGCTGCTCTTCCGAGAGCAATGGCAGTGTTATGTCCTCGAATCCAGAATCCAAAAACGCACTCTGGAATTGCTGTAACTTAGCCAAGCTGGCAGGAGTTACTTCATCATATTCAATCCATGTTGTTCCATAGGCATCGCACGACCAAGTAGAAATGACAGCGTGCTCCCCTTTCTTTTTTCGCTCCTGACGATCGGCGAACTTTTGTACCGCTTCCAGAGGAAAACCGAAGAGTAGACCGTCCTGCATGTCAGTGTGGACTTCTGTAAACAACACGGCATTACCGAAAATGTCCGGATACTCTTTCTTCAAACTTTCCACCAACGTTGGATTAAAGATCCAGCGATGTTCAGAGGAAAAACCTGCATCTTTTAGTAGTTGGATACAACTCGCCGGTACTGCTTCCACAGTGATAGCGGGACGTAACTCAAGGAGAAGCGCTTGCAATGGTCCCACACTTTCAAATGCGTCAATCAATCCATCGCTTCGCGGCAATTGTTCTACAATTTTTTGCCAGAGATCAAAGAGTGAAAGGCTCATGCGTGAAAATAATGTATCTTAACTTTACACCCCTCAATCCCCAACCCCTTTCTCCCTGAGGGAGAAAGGGGCTTTGTCGTAGCACGCGCAAATAGCGGCTCGTCTCCCCTCTCCCACAGGGAGAGGGGCCGGGGGTGAGGGGGGGCTATTCCCTTGGTCGTCTCATACTCTCTGCAAAGAAGTTCTGTGGTAACACCACCTTCACCCCCTATCCCCAACCCCTTTCCCCCACCCTTCGACTTGCTCAGGGCAGGCGGGGAGAAAGGGGCTTTCGTATCACATATAAAAATTGTCCGTTTCCCCTCTCCCCGTGGGAGAGGGGTTAGGGGTGAGGGTGAAAGGGAGAAGAGAGAAATTACTCCCTCGGTCTCCTCATACTCTCCGCAATCAACCCCTGCGCAAACACCACCATCGCGAAGAAGACACCCAGCAAGAACGCGTAGGGACCAAGCATAGACCCCGCAGCAATGCCCAAGAACACCGTGATCGCGGACAGCAACAAGAAGAGTTTCAGCGGGTTGTAGCGGACGATGCACTCGGTGATGTACTGCAACGTGCGAAGGCTATCGCGAATCATCTTCACCTTCGATTTCCCGATGCGCTTGAAGTAATCGATCGGCATGTAACTCACGGATTTTCCCGTGAGCATGTAGATCAACGTGATCGTCGTCGTGAAGCTGAAGCCATCGCAGATATCCGCGAAATATTTCATCGAGGTGGATTTGCGGAAAATGCGCAGGCCGGAATTGATATCCGGAATGTGGCGCCCGGTCGTCATCTCCACCAAAAACTTAAACACGTAACGCGCGGGCATTTTCAAAAATGTTCCACGGTATGCCGCGCCCTGGCGCGCACCGACGGTCATGTCATAACCCTGATTAAACATCGTCACGAGATCGGGGATGCGATCGATCGGATACGTGCCATCGGCATCGGTAAGCAAGATCGTATCGGTGATCGCAACGCGCACCGCATCTTTCACGCTCATACCGTAGCCCATGTTCTGCGGATGACGAATGACACGCGCACCGTGGGCCTTGGCAATCTCGGCGGTGCGATCGGAAGAACCGTCATCGACAACAATGATCTCCGCATCGATGTTCAATTTAAACAACGCATCGAGCACGCTGCCGATAGCTGCTTCTTCGTTATACGCCGGAATGACGATGCTGATCTGGGGCATGACTGGAGAACCGAGCAAGGAAGTGATTATACCCTATAGATGCAAACAATACATAACAAAAAATCACAGGCATCAAGTAGCGGGGCGTGGCGTCCGTCAGGGCGAAAATACCGGTCGTATAGAGCATTATGACTCCAAAGAAGACGTATTCTCGTTTCCGCAAAAAAGGAATCGCCCAACAGCATCCGAAATAGAGCAAAAATGTCATGAAGGCGAGAGTGATGTTATAGAGTCTCCCCCATCCGCCCACGTAGGGAATATGCAGCTCCAGCACATCGACGACTGAAAACCAGAGATACGACCCGAAGTTCGCAAAAATCTTCGCTTGTCCGTCTTTTCCCGCTTGGATGTCAGCTGTCGTACCCATCAATCCATGCGGCCATTTACGATTTTTCACCGCATTGAAACTGCAGTACGGCGATCGCTCGGACCAATCGCGCGACACGTACTCCGCCCACAAACACATGACCGGCTCAAAACCGCTGAGATGTTCGGCCTGTTCTCCACGCACGTACCAATTTGCTGCCGAACGCGAGCATCCGGAGAGACAGGGATTCCCCGCCACATATTGATTACGAATCCCCCAGGGAGCGATCACGGCGAAGGCGATCACGATCATCAGGAGGACGCGCGACCACGACATGCGCATTGCATACACGGGAATGATGAGCGCAAAGGGGAATAGCAAGAATGGCATGTACGTGAGCATCAATGCACCAAGGAAGAGACCCGCGACGATCGCATCACGCCATGCACGGGTTCGGTGCAAGCGGAGGAAGAAGGTGGCGAACAACAAGAAAAGAGACAACGCGAGCCCTTCGCGATTGAACGAAAGAAGAATCTGAAAGACCGACGGCAGAAACAGCAAGAAGAAGAACGAAATCTTCGCCTCGCGTTTCATTAAGAATGATCGTTCCGATTCCTTTAAGAAAGCTACCACACTCAGGAAATAGAGCAGAAACAGCACGGCGTAATAGGCGGCACGATTCTCGACGCCAAAGAGTAAATAGATCGCTGCGAGGAACAAGCTCTGCCCCGGCTCTCGCTTGTAAAACGGGTGCTCCCCATCCAACGAGTACGTACCGTTAACAACAAGATGATAGGCTGCTCCGTTGTACTCCAACGCATCGCTGACGAAGGTTTGTGCTGGAGGTTCCGAAAGCCGCCACAGCATAAATGGCATCCAGAGCGCGGCAAACAGGAGGAAGCCTGCGAGAAGGATGCGTCGGTTCATGAACATGGCTAACTATACTGCGCCATCCACTCTTCAAGCCAGAGCAATGCCCAGACGTGATCGGAGTAATCGATGGAGCTTCCGTAATAGTCTTCGTCTAAAAACCGCTCCAAGGCAGTGCGATCAAACATTTCCCAGAACAGCGGTTGCGTGGAATCGAGCAAGCGGCCGCGGACGAATTCTTTGAGGGAGCCACGGAACCATCTGTTGAGCGGGAGGCGGAATCCCGTCTTTTTCTTCCAGAGTGTTTCATCGGGAAGAATCCCCTGCAGCGCTTGTTTGAGAATCAGTTTGCGTTGAGCCCCCTGCATCTTGAACTGCACGGGAATCTTGGCGGTGAGTTCCAACAGTTCATGATCCAAGAAGGGCGAGCGCGCTTCGAGACCCCAAGCCATCGAACCCAAATCCACTTTGGGCAATAAATCTTCAGGGAGGTACGTTTCCAGATCCATCGCCATCGCTTGATCACTAATATCCGTCGCCCGACCGCGCGCCTCACGCGTGCGATCCGCATACCACGCGGCCGTATCCGGGAATCCTGCGCCAAAACCCTTCGCATACAGCCCGCGCTTCTCTTCCTCCGTAAAGAAACTCAAATACTGCAAATACCGCTGCTCCCAGGGCTGGTTGATTGTCTGCTCGAAACGCCTCGCGCGGTAACTCAAGGTATCGTTGCGCAGGGCATGGAAGAACATCGTGCCCATCTTCGCCATCGCATGCAGCGGGCCCGGTGCCTCCCGCCATTTTTCGGAGAACGGAAGAATGCGGTAACGGATGTAACCGGCGAAATTTTCATCTCCCCCATCGCCGTTCAAAGCGACCGTCACATCTTTCCGTGTTTCGCGGGACACGAGATAGGTCGGGATCGAGGAAGGATCCGCAAACGGCTCTTCGTACTGCCTCACCAATTCCGGAAGAAGATGTACGATATCGGGCTCGAGAACGATGGGATGATGATCGGTCCCGAACTTGTCTGCGATGAGTTTCGCGCCATCGAGTTCATTGAACGCAGGATCTTTGGAACCGATCGTGAAGGTCTTCACGGGCGTGGCACTATGCTTGCTCATGAACGCCACGACCGCCGCCGAATCCACTCCGGCGGAAAGGAACGCTCCGACAGGAACATCCGCAATCATGCGGAGCTTCACGGATTCCTCAAAACACGCGAGGATTTTCTCTTTCCATTCTTCCAGCGAAGGCTGGGTATCGGGCTGATACTTCAGTTCCCAATAGCGCTTGATGACGTGCGTCTTCTTCTGAAGATCAATGGTCATCGTGTGCGCGGCCGGCAATTTTAGAATGCCCTTCGTGCCGGTGAGAGGCGCGGGCAGATACATCATCGTGAGGTAGTGATGTACGGCCTCGCGATCGATTTCTCGCGGACATTCCGGTAGCGTATGCAACGCTTTGGCCTCGGACGCAAATGCGATGAAGTGGGGATGAACGAAGTACTTAATCGGCTTCTTCCCCACTCTATCGCGCGCCAGAAACACGTTCTGGTTTTTGCGATCATAAATCGCAAACGCAAACTGGCCGCGCAAATGTTGCACGCAGTCTTCGCCGAATTCTTGGTAGAGCGCGAGGAGGACTTCGGTATCGGATTTTGAACGGAAGGAGCGGCCTTTCGCTTCGAGCATCGCACGCTTTTCCTGGAAGTTATAGATTTCTCCGTTGAAGACAATCGTGTACTGGCTATCCGCAGAATGCATCGGCTGATGACCGCCAGGTGAGAGATCAATAATCGCAAGACGGCGATGGCCAAGACCTACCGGACCGTCACAATGAGTGGCTCCGGCATCCGGCCCGCGATGTTTCACGGCATCCGTCATACGTGCAATGAGCTCCGGATCCACCGGTTGTCCGTCCAGCCGTACGATTCCTGCAATACCGCACATATGGGCGAAGAATAGCAGAAAAGTCTTACACCCTCATCCCCCGCTGCGGCGGGACCTTCTTTGACCCCCTCATCCCCAACCCTTCTCCCTGAGGGAGAAGGGAGCACTACATGAAGAGTTTAGAGATTGTGCAAATATTACCCACAAACATCACGATCACTTTCTCTTGAAGTCACCCTCTCCCTCAGGGAGAGGGGCGAGACGGGAGAAGGTGGCCCCTCAGGGCCGGATGAGGGCGAAACTGGCAACAAAATATTTGTCATACATACAATTATGGCGCATAGTCCTATGTAGCGTGTTCTTTACATAACAACGGCAGAGGAGATGTGAATGACTGATATCACGTACCCCTTTAGTATCAGCGAACGCATTCTATTCTGGGAAATCTATTTCCCAAAACGCGCCGCATACTATGGTGCGATCTTCGATGCACTGCGAGAAGGCTACAACGAAGAGGATGTGAAATCTTACTTACAGGAAGACGCTGCAAAACTGCTGGACGAATTACAGAATTATCCAGGTCTCCTCGATCCGCGACAATACGAGCAAGATGTTCGAGAAAAAAGGCAACTCACAGCTCAAGATGCAATCGATCGCATCGCGATGTATAAGTCATCGTTTAAAGGGTGGTCGACCTACACTGTCGATGGCGTGTTCTTCGGAGAGAAGGGCAAAGTCTTCGAGGAGGCCACACAGGTTGTTCGAATCATGCTTCGCTTCGTGAGTTCGCCACGCTACGAGGAGTTGCAGCGAATTGCGGAGGAAAAAAACTGCGAGGATGTGCTGCGATCCATTCTGTACTGCGTGATTACCAGATTAGGCAGACTGGACGAAGAAACCGGCTGGGGAGCCGATGAACGCGAGCGATTCCTCAAGGATCATAGTGCGTGGACAAAGCAAAAGCGCATATTCGCTAAAAAGCACTTCGTCGACATCGCCAAAGAAGCTCAGAAGTGGGTGGACGACTGCTGCCTGTTCCTTTTCGGTTATCTCGTGCGAAAGTTCTGGCAGAACGTCGTCGCCAAGCAAGAGTATGAAGAAGAAATCTGGGCGACCAGCCTCTTCTCCATGAACCTTAATGTGATTCATCGCATCTCGCGATAATCAATCCATTAGGAAGGAGGGCATATGCCATCTAATCAAGAACGTGTCATCGAGCTGATTCGAGAAATCTTCGCCGACGTCAGCAATCGCGAAGTGAAGGAGAAACTCGAGAAAGACCCCGAGGAACTCCTCGTTTCCCTGCTCGAGGCCATCAATATGCGCAAGGACGACGTATCGGCCATGCTTCGATCCACCATCGAGCGCGGATCCTTCGGTGTTCTGGCATCAGTCAAACGACGACGTGCCGAAGCTGCCGAAAAAGAACTCGCAACGAAGTAACGCCTCGGCGTTGCTTCATTCACCCCTCTCCATATGGGAGGGGTGATTTCGCATACACACCCTCATCCGTCGTTGCGACGACACCTTCTCCCATGATTGGGAGAAGGACAGGCAATCTATTCTTTTTACCGCAGGTCCTTCTACCGACCTGCCGGGCCGTAGCCCATAGGCGAAGGCTGGAGACGGGAGAAGGTGGCCCCTCAGGGCCGGATGAGGGTAGAGACATCTAGCAGAAAAAGGCCCGCTCACGTACTCTCTGCCCATGCAGCAAAAGCAGCAGGAATGGCAGTGGCAGTGGCAGCAATTCTATGACGATAACCAGTGGCTGTTCACGGAGTGGATCAAGCCGAATACGCTGGAAGATTTCCGCGGGAAAGAGGTGCTCGATTGCGGCTGCGGCGGCGGACAGCACGTGTCGTTCGTAGCGCCCTATGCCGCGCACGTGACGGGCGTAGATCTCAATGCGATCGACTCAGCCATTCGCAACACGCAGAAATTCAACAATGTCACGATCCAAGAAGGCGATATCGCGAATATGGATTTGGGAAAGAAATTCGATGTCGTCTATTCGATCGGGGTTCTGCATCATACGGATAGTCCGGACAAATCGTTTCAAACGTGCGCGGCGCACTGCAAGAGCGGAGGCAAAGTGATCGTGTGGGTGTATAGCCATGAAGGGAATTTCTGGAACCGCACACTGCTGGAATGGATCAAGCGCATCATCATCTTCAAATTGCCACGCTCGGTCGTCAGAGGAATTTCGTGGATCTTGACGGCACTGCTCTATTTGCCGATCTACACCGTGTATCTGCTTCCTCTGAAGTTCCTGCCGTTCTACGAATACTTCCAGAACTGGCGGAAGCTCAGCTTCGAGCGAAACATGCTGAATGTCTTCGATAAGCTCAATGCGCCGCAGACGTGGTTCATTACGCGCGAGCAGATCGGTCGATGGTTCTCTCCGGAATTCTTCACCGATGTTTCGATCACACCGTACAAAGGGGTGAGCTGGAGAGGATCTGGAACGAGGAAGTGAATGGAGAAAGTATTTTGTATTGAGTATTTGGTATTTAGCAAAACAGTTCTGCTAAATACTTGATACCAAATACTCAATACTCCTCGTGATCTAGATTACTTTAAATATGACAAACCATCTCGCAGCATTGCAAATAGTGAGAAGCGGAGCTCGACAGTGTGCTCTCCTGCAGGAACCGGAATGCCGAAGTGGGCGGCATTTGCGTAGACCGATGCGACGGGCTTTTGATCGATGAACACTTCCCAGCCCGGCAGGCGGTTCAGAGTGACAATGAGCCATTGCGGCCTCTGTGTCTGCGTTTTTAAGACGACACGCGTCGGTACATTGCCTGTTACAGACACAGAGCCAATTCCATCAACTTCACGTATCGCACAATCCGGCTCACATTCCAAGAACGATCTGCGACCCGGCCACTTTCCCACTAAGACATACTTTAAAGCAATATTTTCGCCCTCTTCTTCCAACTGAAGTCTATCCGCAAAGTACACAAACGGACGGACATCGGGATTTTCGTAAATCATAACCGACGCTCGCTCGCCGAGAATCTTTGTCTCAAACACTTTGCGGAACGGCGCAGGCAATGCAAACGGACTGACGATATATCTCACACCTTGGAGATCAAGAAGATCTTTGCGTTGCACCAATTTTTGGATTTTCTCCTCTACCGTTCCTGATGCATTGAGCCGGAATTCGTTTGGTGCCGACAACCATTCTGCTCCCACAAAAGTCGCTAGCACGGTAGGACGACGTGAGGAAATGTTATCGAAGTAATCGAGTGTATGAATGTTCTTGTAGAAGAGATTGCTGTTCGGGATCAGGTGCGTGAAGATCCATTCCACTTCATCGCCGCGGGTCAGGGAGTAGCCAGGATGCGTGATATCCCCTGATTCGTTCGCGAAGAGGCTGAGGACGGTGCCAGGATGCCGCTCCAAATATGCGGCAACTTCGTTGGGGCGAGCAAGAGCCGACCGATCGAAGAAGTTGTCATACGGAACCAGCGTGAGAGAGGTAACAAAGAGATTGAGTAACACGAACGACATCGCATGCTGTTTGAAGCGCGGCCAGACGCGATGATGCAGGACGATCGCAACCGTCAGAACCGCAAGAAATGGCAAGAGCGCACGGGGTTCGAGGAATAACGGATCTGCTGCCAATTCCTGAATTCTCCGCTCGACAAAGGTTTGGTAGTACGAAAGCGGCGAACTGAGATGAAGGGTCGCATGGAAATAGGCGAAGTATTGTTGGAAGAGGGCAATGAGTGCATCCGTGAAGAACAGAAGAGCTGCCTGGCCGACCACGCAGATGATCGCAATCCCGGCAGCAAGCCATTGGAAGAAGCGGGCAAGCCGGCAGCGAATTCCTTCCGCTTGGCCAGCCATCACTGCATCGAATCCATAGCCCACAATCGGCGCCGCCAAGAAACTCGCAATCATCGTCCATCGTCCGGCACCGCGGAAGTACGAGAAGGGTGGAAACGAATGAAGCACGTTTGCGAGTGGCGAATGCGCGAAGGAGAGAATGAGAATCAGCGCATAACCAAAAACCCACCATCGCAAAGCCGGCGATGCATTCTGCCTCAAAGCCAAGAAAATTCCTGTAAGCAGCAATACAAACGCAAATGCTCCGATATAGACTTGCAGTAATTCCCCGCCGAAATTCAGAAATGGGAAGCTCGCGTACGGAAACACATACGTCACGGGAGTGAGCGGCTGCAAACCCGATGCCGTCGCCGTGCCGAGTTCAATGCCACCGGCACGCCACGAAAGATTGCCGTAAATGAACGCCGGAAGAACTTTGGGAATTCCCAGAATCGTCCCGATGAAGACGCTGCCGAACATCACCCAGAGCGGTCGTAACACTGCCTTCCATCCGTGCCGATATTCTTGAGCTGCCAATGCGACCGCGCCCGCACCGAAAGCAGTGAAAATCATCATCGAGACTTGGGAATTCACCCCGAGCCAGATGTACCCGCTGAGCAGCGATCCCCAGAGCATTGCCTTCCAAGGCTTCTCACGACAAATCAATAATACCCACGCCACGAGCGGCATCATGGGAAGGAACGGCGAATAATCCCCCGTCACCATCAGCCACCAACAGCCCGTCATGTAGGCACCGCCGCCCATTAATGCTCCCGCCTTTGAAATCCCGCTGCGCCGAAGGAAGAGCGAGCAAAGTACGCCACCCGCGGTCATCGTCGCGAAGTTGTACCAGTGAAGATCGGTGAAAGGAGGAAAGATCGCGGTGAAGAGATAGACGAACGGATTAAAGGCGAACCCAATCGGAATGAACGTCGGGAATCCGTTCATACTGAAGCGGTTCATGAGAACAGCTCCCGACCAAAGATTCTCAAACGTATACTGTTCGAAGAACGCGTACGAATGCCCGATGCCGATCCCGGAAAAGAGCCCAAACCCTAAGAGGAATGGCGCAAGTCCGATTACCACAAAGATGCCATGCACTAACAGAAAGAGCTGCCAATCGCGGAGATTCCCAAGCATCTTCACCGCGCGATGATAGCACATCAAGCAGATACCGCCGGCTTCACGTCTTGCAGAATCTTCGCCACATCGGGCTGGCGCGGGCGATTGGAAATCAGTCCAAGCGCCTCGCAATCGGCGTCCATCATCAGATGTGCGAGCTCTTTCAATGATGTCTTCGCCTTCCAGCCAAGCTTGCGTTCCGCCTTGGAAGGATCCCCGAGAAGCAAATCGACTTCGGTGGGACGGTAGTAGTCAGGATCCACCGCGACGATCACCTTGCCCGTACGCGTATTGCGATAGATTTCTTCTTTGCCTTCGCCTTCGCGCGCGAACGGAATATCGATGTATTCCAAACAGAGTTCCAAAAATTCACGGACAGAACACGTCTTGCCCGTAGCGAGAACATAATCCTCAGGCTCAGGCTGTTGCAGCATCATCCACATGCCTTCGACGTATTCCTTTGCATAGCCCCAGTCACGCTTGGCCTCCAAATTACCGAGGTATAAACAATCCTGCTGTCCCGCAAGAATACGCGCGAGCGTCATCGTGATTTTGCGCGTGACGAAGTTCTCGCCGCGGCGGGGAGATTCATGGTTGAAGAGAATGCCGTTCACCGCGAACATGCCATACCCTTCGCGATAGTTCCGCGTGAGATAAAAGGCATAGGCCTTCGCACAGGCATACGGACTGCGGGGATAGAAGGGTGTTTCTTCGTTCTGAATCGGCGTGAGGACTTTGCCGTAGAGCTCGCTGGAACTTGCTTGGTAGAACTTCGCCGGAAGACCGCTCGTGCGGAGCGCTTCAAGTAAGCGCGTCGTGCCCATGCCCGTCACATCTCCGGTGTATTCAGGCGTATCGAAGCTGACCCCGACATGGCTCTGCGCGGCGAGGTTGTAGATTTCATCAGGTTGCGATGCAGCCAGTACGCGCGTGAGTGAGCTGCTATCTCCCAAATCTCCGTAATGCAATGTGAGCGGCACTTTGGTCGTGTGCGGATCCGTGAACATGTGCTCGATGCGTCCGCGATTGAACGTGGAAGTACGGCGCACCAACCCGTGCACTTCATAGCCTTTTTCCAAAAGCAATTCGGCCAAATAGGAACCGTCCTGGCCGGTAATGCCTGTAATAAGAGCGCGCTTGGTCATA
>CAYUWH010000003.1:0-60482 GCA_964448615.1 uncultured Candidatus Peribacteria bacterium | reverse complement strand
CAAATAGGAACCGTCCTGGCCGGTAATGCCTGTAATAAGAGCGCGCTTGGTCATAGAAAGGTGGGTAGAGTACGTGAGATTAGATGACAAGGCAACATAACAATGGCGTGATCTCGTCGTAGCCCGCAGGCGAAGACGGATCAAATGTAGACGAAATACTTATACAGTAGGAAATTCATCGGAACACAGAGTCCGATACTGATGATTCTCGCCAGAATTTTATCCATACCGGCGAATTGGACGAGCACATAGAGAATCGCCGCCTGGATGACGGTATTCGCCACTTGCACGATGGCATACCGCACCACATGGGGAATGGTCTTTTCCTTCTTTTGGAAAACGAGATATTTGTTGAACACGAACACGAGCAAGAGCCCGAGCGCATCAGAGAGAACGGACGCCGCCACGTACCACACATTCGCCTGCACGAGCACCGCATAAAACGCGAGAGCCAAGATCGCCGCCGCTCCGCCGCTCGCGAGGTACGCAACAAATTGCGCGAGCAGTGAGCGAATGGTAATCATCAGCGTGGCACACAGAGAATATTCGCGACTTCCTTGGCGATGCATTCATCCACCGCCTTCTCCGCAGAGAGCGACGTGATGGTATTGGATGCATCATCGATGAGGGAAAGCGCATAGCCACGGTCTTCGATCGATTTAAACATCTGGTGTGGATTCGTACCCGCTTTCTTCAGCATGGACGGCCAACACTCGATAATCAGCTGAGGGCGCTGTTCGTTGATGATGCGCTCCATGCCTTTGAGCGCCGTCTCTTCCGACCCCTCGATATCCATCTTGATCATGTCAATCTTGGTACCAGCCGGGAAATAGTCGTCGAGCGATACGCATTCGATCGTCACTTGCTTGCGATCGTCGGAAACATGATACGTGCGGTGGTCACCGGTGTTGAAGCCGGATTGAAACAGCGTGCACTGGCCGCTGCGATCCGTAACGGCTTTCTGCACTGCGGTGACATTGGCGTAGTGGTTCTGTCCAATATTTTTCTTGAGTAATCCGCAGTTACCGCCATCGGGTTCGAACGAGAACACTTTTCCCGTTGGTCCCACTTGGCGCGCAGCCGTCAGTGTGAAGAGTCCCACGTTGGCGCCGACATCCACGAACGTCATGCCAGGCTTGAGGAAACTCTTGCAGTACTCCATCGACTTCGCCTCGTATTCACCGGTGGATTCCAACTCAAACGACACACCGAAATCCGTCGGATCAACCGAGACCGTATGTCCGTCCCACTGCACCGTCGGCTTGAGATACGACGACATCGCCTTTACGCCGAGGTACCGCAAAATCGCGCTGTGTTCCAGCAAAGTACGCAGCGATGGCGCAAGCGCTCTGCGGAGTTTCACGAAGGCGGAGGTTCCTTTGGACATGGCAATAGGGAAGAGTATGCCAAGTTTATGGCACACAGAAGAGCATGTCTATGAGTTATGACACGATAAAATGCCACGTCGCTCGCGAGCGACGTGGCTGTGTTGTTTACGCGAAGGGATAGGGCATGATCCCTTCCTCGGTCAGCTGACCCTTCAGGGCATCGAAGAAGGTGTTGAAGAGCTTCACACGCTCGACAGCCATCTCCTTGGCCTTGCGGGTACGCACGCAGACGGCAGTCGCGGGATCCGTCCACTCACGCGCGTAATCGATGTCGCGCGCGACCGTCTTCGGGTTGCGGTAGGTCGCCTCGGGATCGTTGAGACCGTACCGGTAGTCCCAGACCGGCAGTTCGTGGTAGAACTGTCCGGAACGAACGAACAGGTCGGTATCGAGGTTGACGATGCGGTCGCCGTCTTGGAGGGCGATGAGGACACGCGAGTCGCCGGCACCGTTGCGACCGTCATGCTTCAGTACCGCATCGATGACCGTTGCGGCCTCATCCGCATTCAGTGCGTCGTTGAGCCAGATGGTCACAAGTACAGCCGTGTCCTGGCTCGGCACATCGCGGCGACTCACGCTGATCTTCTGCACAGCCGTGGTGATCGCCTTCAGGTCCACCTCGTTGAGAATGCCCTGAAGGGCGGGCGTCACCGCCGCCAGCAGTCCCTGCCGATGACGGATGCTTCTCTGCTCCTGCAAGATCCGATCCGCGTTGTGGCACAGGCCAGCGAGGCCCGCGAGTTCCGCAGTATGCGGATCGTCGGGCCACTCCTCGAGAGCGCACTGATACGCGACCTCAGCCACGCGAAACGCGTGGACCCAGTCATGATGCCCGACGAGGCCGACGTCTTCGTGCGACTTGCGAACCCGCGCCGCGACTTCGGGGAACCGTTCCCAGATACGCATGACTGCTCCTTTTCTCTTCGTGTGAACGAACTATTGAGTCATCGAGCAATGGGCTCGACATAAAACATATTAATATAAATTGCAATTATGTCAAATTCACATATAGTGGAGGCGATGTCCAACCCAGAAGATCCATCACAGGTAGTAGACCAATCAGAATCCTCCAATTTTAGGGCAATCAAAACCCATCTCCGCGAGGCCGTGGAATATTCGGGGCTCTCCCTGGAAGAAATTGGCGTGCGTATGGGTTTTGCCATAAACGATGCAAGATCGGCAGTCAGTCGCATTTTGGCTGAAAGCCTCGATGAAGACCCTCGTCTCTCCACCCTACTCGCTTTGGCCAAAGCACTTTCGTTGTCGATTGAGGAGTTATTGACGGGCAAGACTCAACGAGAAAAAGTGATGGCATCGCACTTTGAACAATTACAAGAATTTCTTATTTCGGTTGAACAGGTACTCGAACCATCCAAAGAGGCATTCGCCGAATTGTTAAGAACAATAGAGGGTAACGATTATGGATCATTGGAAGAGAATAAAAATCTCACTGCTCTCATCAGTGAAATTGCAGATCGTTTAGGTGTCGCCTTCCTATGTCCTCGCTGTCAGCAACCAGCTCGTTTTCGCTGTGCAAAGAGCAATAAAACAAAAAATGGCATGTTCTCTTTTTCGCATAACAATGGAAAACAAAGTCATGGCGGTACGGTAAAAATACCTCACCTTCGGACTATTAAGTTATAAACTCAAATTACTGTCTCACATTCCTCTTCTCCCCCTCCAAATCAATCTATTGCATTTGTGATCACATTTGTGTACACTATTTATGCATTCTTTCTTTTTGCCATGACCACCAAAACCGTCAGCATCCGCGCATTCCGTGAAAACATGACTAAATTCCTGAAAGAGGCGCAGGAAAAGAATGTGCATTTTGTGATTATGAGACATTCCGAACCCGTGGCTCATGTGACACCAGTCACGAATGGAGATTCTCTGGAATCCTTGGCAAAAGAAGTTGCCGAGGCTCGCAAAGCGATCAAAGCAGGAAAAGTCTATTCGCCCGAGGAAGTGCTTGATATGATTAAACAATGAAATTGGTATTTGCCGAGCCTGCCGTAAAAAGCTTAACGAAGCTTCCACCAAAGCTTGCTCGTAGAATCGTTGAGAAAATGCAATGGTTTGTAGCCCAAGAAGATCCTCTTTCCTTTGCAAAACCCCTGAAAAATTCCGATTTCGGCAGTCATCGTTTTCGTGTGGGTGACTATCGTATTCTCGTCGATGTGAAAAATGATCGCATCTCGATCCTGTTTGTCCTTGCAGTAAAACATCGCAAGGATGCATACCAATTATAAATCCTCACTTCCCTGCATTCCTCTTCTCCACCTCCACATCATGCTCCAGCATGAGTTTCACGAGCTCTTTGTATTTCACTTTCGGCTCGAAGCCGAAGGCTTTATTGGCTTTGGCATAATCCGCAATGAGCGTGCTGGTCTTTCCTGGACGCAATAATTTCGGATCCACTTCGACGTACTCCGCGGAATTCAATCCAACAAGACGGAACGCTTCTTCCACAAACTCTCGCACCGAGTGTGCTTCGCCGGTTCCAATCACGAAATCATCCGGCGTATCCAATTGCAGAATATTCCATGCCGCTTCCATGTACTCCCCTGCAAACCCAAAATCCAACTTCGCATCCATGTCTCCCAAATACAATTTCTTCTGCAATCCCAATGAAATCCGCGCGACGGCTTTCGTGATTTTGCGAGACACATATGCCTCCGTGCGGCGCGTGGATTCATGATTGAAGAAGATCGCGGTCGAGGCGAAGATTTTATGAACCTGGCGATAATACTTCGTCACCATCCACGCATACGCCTTTGCACACGCATACGGACTCTGCGGCATCAACGGCGTTTCTTCATTCTGCTTCTCATAATCCGTCTTCCCAAACATGTTCGAGGTCAACGGCTGGAAGAAGCGAATCGTCGGATCGGTCTGGCGGATGATTTCCAAAATACGGCCCGGCGCGGAGCCCGTGATATCCGCAGCATAATCCGTGAGATCGTAACTCCAGCCTGCATGATCCTGATCGCCTTCGTTATAAATTTCCTGAGGACGAACCGATTGGATGATGCGATAGAGCGACGGCACGTCTCCGAGATCGCCGCGATGGAGCGTGATCTTCTCCAAAAGATGTTCGATATTGCGCAAATTCCCGGTCGCCGTATGGCGATACAGGCCGTGCACTTCGTAACCCTTGCTCAGCAACAACTCCGCAAGATGACTGCCGTCTTGGCCGGTAATGCCTGTAATGAGAGCTTTTTTGGCCATAGTTATGCAACAACCCGGAACTCAGGGAGAGGTACGATAAACTTCCCGCCGCCATTTCGCCAGGCTTCCTCGCGGCGGTAGAACTCATCAAAGAAGGTGTACGGCAATACGAGGAAGTAATCGGGATTCGCTTTGCGCGCGTCTTCTTCCGAGAAAATGGGAATACCGGTGCCAACCGTCACTTTCCCCCACTTCTCCGGACTGCGCTCGGAGGCGCCTTCGATCAAGGTGTGATCCAAGCCGTAATACTGGAGGATCGTGTTTCCCTTCGTGGAAGCTCCGTAGATCCATACACGCTTTCCCTTTGCAACTTCGGCTTTCACGAAATCGACGCAGGCCTTTTTCTGCGCTTCGATTCTCGCGAAGAAATCCGCATGTACCTTCTTGTCCGTCAGCGATTGTTCGTCATCGCGATATTTCTTGAGTCTCTCCGCAGCACCCTCAGGCATCTTCGGCGGATTGCCATTTTTCAAGCCGGCATACACGCGGTAGCTCCCGTTATTCACATTGTTGTGCTCAATATCGATCAGTGTGAAGCCATTTTTCTCAAACAAATATTCGAGCGCCGAGAGCGAATAGAATTCCAAATGTTCGTGGCAGATATTCCCCACGTCGTTGGTATCCAACATGTTTTTCAGACACATCAGCTGCGCGATGAACACGCCGTCATCCTCAAGCGCATACGCCGCATCCCGAATAAATTGGTTGGGATCTTCCATATCGTAAAACATCCCGATTGCCGTGATTACTTTCGCCTTCTTGGGCACCACCTTTTGATAGTTCTCATAGATCCAGAAATCATTGATGAACTCATCAAGCCCTCTCGCGCCTTCTACTGCCAAGTTCGACGCTGGCTCTACACCAACCTTCACGAGTCCGGGCACTTCGTAGGTCCGCAACATGGTCCCGTCATTGGAGCCAATATCCAGAACGATATCTCCAGCCTTCAGTGGAATGCGCTTCTCGATGTCGCTCGTGATATTCCTCAGCGCCTTTTTCATGGTGTCCGTCACGCCGGAGCGATACCAATAAAATCTACTATAGAGAATTTCCTGCGGCGCGGTGTGACGCAGCTGCACCAATGAACACTGTTCGCACATCACCATCTCCAGCGGCGCCTTGATGCCGGCGTGGACTTTATCGGCCGGGACGAAATCGGACACGTACAAATTCCCGATCGAATAGAGATCCGTGATGTTTTCACTGCCGCATTCACGACAGCGCGTAATGCTCGTTGTTGGGGGAATCGCGGAAGAAGTACTCATTTCCGTCCCATCCTAATGGCTAACACTCTCGATGCATAGTTGAAACCGAGCTTCAAAAAGACCCGGATATTGCCATCCGTCTTCGAAACGCCCGCCTTCCGCAATCCGTACCGATACGGCACTTCCACGATGCGCAGCTTTTTCCCAAACGCGTCATACACCCATTCGATGAAGTATTCGCCGAATCCGTTCTCGGAAAGCGGCGCGAGATCCAACGCCGTTTTCCGCGCGGCGGCAAAGCCGGAGGTCCAATCCCAGAACTTATAGCCGAGAATGATGCGAGCGTACGTATTGAAGACCAAACTCAAAAACGCGCGGAACTTCGGACGCGTATCCATGCCGCCGGGCATATAGCGCGAACCAATCGCAATATCATACTGATCGAGTTGCTCGACGAGTTTTTGAATGTCTTCGGGAGGGATTCCCAAATCGCAATCGAGCCACACCACGTATTCCCCCTTCGCGGCTTTGGTGCCATCGGCAAGCGCAGATGCGAGCCCACGCTTGTCCATGCGCCGAATAAGACGACACTTGGGATTGCGAAGATCTTCCACGATCTTCCACGTGAGGTCCGGACTGTTGTCATCGACAATGACGATTTCGAGCAATGCTTCACCCAACGACTGCTCGATGCGCGTGATCGCTTCGACGATATTATCTTTCTCATTGTACGAAGGCATCACCACCGAAATGCTAGCGGGCTTGAGGTGCATGAAAAACACGGGAAAGCGAGAATTCCAGTCTAGCGAAGCAGTGGACCTTACGTAAGGTCCACTGACCGAGCAATCTGACGAATCATCTCGCATACATAGCGCAACTGCTCTTCCGCAAGCGCCATGCCCGACGGAAGATAAAAGCCGCGCTGCGCAACCTCTTCGCTGACAGGAAATGAGTTCCCCGCCTGCGGATGATCCTTCAGAAATGGCTGGCTGTGACACGGATAAAAGAAATCGCGCGTATCGATTCCCTTCTCGAGCAACTTCGCACGCAGCGCATCTTTCGTCATCCCGAACGCATCTTCAACCAAGACCGCATACATCCAGTACACATTCGTCGCGTAGTCTTTCGTGATGGGCAAGCGCAAACCGGCAATGCCCGACAATTCCTCCGCGTACCGTTTGCCCATCCACTGCTTCTTCTCAAGATACTCTCCGATGTGCGCAAGATTCCCGACACCGAGCGCCGCCTGGAGATTCGTCATGCGATAGTTGTAGCCGAGTTCTGTGTGCACAAAGCGCTTCTGCGCACTGTGTGCCAAATCTCTCAGGCGCTTCGCGCGCTCTGCAAGCGTGGCATCGTTGGTCACGAGCATACCGCCTTCACCGGTGGAGATGATCTTGTTCGCATAGAAGCTAAAACAATTGATGACTCCCATCGAACCACACTTGCGGCCCTTGTAGGTGGCGCCATGCACTTCTGCGGCATCTTCCACCACAAAGAGCTTGTGCTTCTCCGCGATTGCCAGAATCGGATCCATATCCGCGCTATGCCCGAACAAATGCACGGGCATGATGGCTTTGGTTTTGGGCGTGATGGCCGCTTCGATCTTCGCGGGATCGATCGCAAACGTTTCTCGCTCGATATCCACGAACACCGGCATGGCGCCCGTGTACATCACGGCCGTGACGGTCGCGATCATGGTGGAATCCGGGACAATCACCTCATCGCCGGGACCGATATCAAGACAGAGTAATGCCAGGTGCAGTGCAGCCGTTCCATTCATCACCGCAATGCCATGCTGCATGCCGAGGTACGCCGCAAACTCCTGTTCGAACCGCGTGATCATGGGACCGGCAGACGAAATCCACCCGGTATCGAGCGCATCGATCACGTATTGCCGCGCTTCGGGCGCAATGACGGGTTCGTTGACGGGGACTTTCATAGCGGAGGCTGAAAATTCTTGCGCGTTGCATTGCCGAGATACGGCCCTTGCTTCACCTCGACCATACGGCAATCTTCGATCACTTCCACGCTATGTCCTCCACGATGGAAGAGCAGAAAATCACTCGGACCAAGCACATGCACACCAAGGATATTCCACTCTTCATCATAGACCGTCACGCGGATCGAACCTTTCTCAATGTAGAGGAATTCACTGAAACCCTGTACGCCACGCTCGCCACGCGGATGCGCATGCGGCTGCACAACATACCCTTTCGCGCGTTCCATCACGCCTGCTTGGAATTCTTCCTTCGGGTCTGTCAAGAAACGCGCACCTCCTTCAGCGGAAATGCTGTGGTAAAAGACTGCATAGGTAATGCCGCCTTTTTCGATGGTCACGATCTTTTCATCCATGGCCAGAATGGTACTAGTGCCATTCTCGCTTAGCAATGCGACGATTACGCCTTTTTGCGCTTTGCACGATCGAGCCCCTTGCCGAAACGGGAGTAATTCCAGCGAATGCGCAGAACGGAAAAAAACGCCTCTTTGATCTCTTTGCCGGAGAGATTGGAAATCCCCCGGCGGCGATTGACGAAGACGGTCGGCACCTCACCGATCGTGAATCCTTTTTTGTAGAGCTGATACGCGACTTCGGATAAGACGACATACCCTTTCGCATCGATCTTCTCCATTTCCAATGCTTCCAGCGCCTTTCTGCGGTAACAACGATAGCCGTTGGTGTAATCGGAAAGTGGAATCCTCAGGACCAACCGCGCATAATGATTCGCCCAGAAACTGAAGAACGTACGCTTCCGACTCCACTCCCGGATTTCGCTGCCCGGCAAATAGCGCGATCCGATGACAAAATCCACATCTTTGATTTTTTCCAGGAAGCGCGGAATTTCGGTGGGCTCATGGGAAAAGTCTGCATCCATCTCAAAGACCAACTCGTACTTTCTTTGAAGCGCAAAACGAAAACCTGCCAGGACTGCAGAGCCTCTTCCTCCTTTGCCGCTACGAGAAAACAACATCAAGCGCCCGGCGTATTGTGGAATCAAACTCTCCACCAACGGCGACGTGCCATCCGGGGATTGATCATCAACGATCAGCACATCGATATCCGGCGATTGCGCGAGCACAGCCTCAATGAGCTGCGCGATGTTTTCGCGTTCGTTGTAGCACGGCACGATGATGAGAATTTTCGGCATGCGCGGAGTACAGAATAACGGGAAATCTTACGACCCACGACGGGTCTCGTTCCACCACCGGTATGCACACTCTAGCCCCTCCGCCAGTGGAGTCCACTTCATTGAGCTCAAGAGCGGATGGATGGGTAATGGTGGTGGCGCATGCGTGCCAGTTGTTTTGCTCGCATCAAACACGATCGGCAAACCGGGCTTCACGAGATCACGGATCGTTTCCGCAAGCTCTCGCACGGTCACCATCGTACCGGGCGTGACGTAATGGATGCCTACAACCTCGGCATCATGCAGCTTCATCGTTGCCTTGATGAGATCTTCGACATACAAAAACGCACGCTGCTGTGCACCGTCGCCCCATACTGAGAGTTCTTTCTCTGCTTCCTGATTCCTCACTATGAGCGCCGGGATCACATTGCTCTCTACTGTGAACGTATCACGCGGACCGTACACACCGACCGGGCGCAAAATCAGCAACGGAAAACCCCGCTGTTTGGAGGCGGCCAACCAAAGCGTTTCGCACAATGACTTCCCGAGGATATAGCCGTCGAGCTTCTCGGATTGCGCAAAGGCGGTGGGATCGAGCGAGGGCGGAATGTTCCCCGTGCTGAAGAACGTGACGCGCACCGTTCGTTCTTGCGCTTTCAACCCTTCGAGCAATACCAATGTCATCCGTATATTGTCGTTCGCAACGTCACTGGGATGCGCGTGATGGTGCGCCACATTGCGCCGATGACTCGCGAGGTGAAACACTTCATCGATGCCTTCAACGAGCGTCGTGCAAAACGCGCCATCACGAAGATCGCCCTCCATCCATTCAATCGCATTTTGATATGGCGCAAGAAACTTCGGATTCCCATCACGAACCGGCACGCGAATTTTAGCCCCTTTCTGCAACAAATATTCCACCAAGAAACTGCCGATAAATCCTGTCCCGCCAGTCACAAGTACACGACGGTTGGTCCAGGATATGGGCATACACGCGAAAAAAATTAAGCAGCCTCGAGCAAACGACACAGGAGATCAATGTCTTCGGTTGTGAGATCCGAATTGTTCGGGAAATAGAATCCCTGTGAATGAATCAGCGCGGCATTCTCGCATCGCGCCGCGGGCAACTCCTTCTTCCAGAACGGATGCGCGGTGATGTCTCCCGCAATGACAGGGCGAATTTCCACGCCTTCCGCGTCATAGCGCTTGATCGCCTCTTGCAGAATCTCGGCGGATTTGGTGACGATCGGCATTGCGAAATTTGAAATCCGTTCGATGTGATCGATCTTCATCTGGTAATACAGATCAGGACGCTTGCGGAGGGATGCGTGGAATTTCTCGAAGTTCTTTTCGCGCCTCTTGATCGTGTCTTCAAGCAACGGAAGCTGGAGCGAACCAAGGAAGCCGGTGATCTCAGTGGGGCGAATATTGTACGCGGATTGGTAGAACATGTACTTCGCATGGAAGTCATCGATCCCGTGTGCCGCACGGAGTGTTTGCTGTGTAGCAGCGGGAAGATTACGATCCCACCCGTGTGATCGGACCATGAGCAACATGTGGTACAGCTCTTCGTCATCCGTGCAAATCATGCCGCCTTCGATGGTGGAAAGATGATGCCCGACGAAGAACGAGAACGTCGATGCAAGGCCAAAATTCCCGAGAAGCGTACCTTTATAGCGGCTTCCCAACGATTCACAGTTATCTTCGATGAAGACCACATCATGCTTCGCACACAGATCACGAATCGCATCGATGTCGCCGCAGAACCCGAGCGCGTTGGTCAGGAAAAAACCATCAAGCTCTTCAATGTGTTGCTCGAGTGTTGCGGCAGAGACGTTGAGATGCTCAATCTCACAATCGATCGCAACCGGCACCAAACCGAGCTGCAGGAGCGGCATGACGTTCGTGGCCCACGTCACGGCCGAGACTCCCACGCGATCCCCTTTTTTGAGTGTTCCCAAATTGATCAACGCTTGAATGAGTCCGAGATTCGCCAAACTTCCGTTTCCCACTAACACTGCATAGTTGCGCTGCTGATAGACCGCAAACTCCTGCTCAAATTTCGCGCAATGTTCGCTCAAACTCAATCGTGATGTTTTTTTGACGAATTCCGCGAGTTGTTCACGCGTGCGTTCCTCATCAAAAAACGTCGAGCTCATGAGCGGAATACGGCTTTTGCGCATGGCTGCATGGTACCTGGATGAGTACTGAGTATCTAGTATTTAGTATTTTGTATAGGTCACAATGTAACCCTAAATACCATATACGAAATACTACTGAATCCGCTGCATCACCCAGCGCAATGCATGAGCTGGAAGCAATTTTTTGACAATGGCGCTCGCAAGATCCGCACCCGGGAACAGATGACATTTGATCACCCCGCACAGCCAAACCGACCACAACAGAGAAAGGCGCGTCCATCCCTGAAACGGTCCCTCTTTCACAATTCGTCGGAATCCCGCGATGGTCGGCGCATAGAACGAATTCCCACTCAGTTCAGCATCGGTATACGTACGCTTGGGATCAATATACCGCATGAGGCGGTGTCGTTTCTCAATCTCGGTCTGTCGCATGCCACGATTATCACGATAGTATTTCCAAGCACCTGAAGGTGCAAACACACCCTTCACAGCTATTTCTGCGAGGAATACACGGTCAGCAGCGGGGAATGGCTGGAAGAGATGGCTCTCGAGCATCGGCTTCAGGCGGAACATGCCGTAGGTGTAGTTGCAATCGACGCGCCACATCGTCTCCCGGAACCGCTTTGCAGAGGACAGTGTGCGAATGTCGAAGGGCATGCGCGCTTTCTCGCCTACGATTCTTCCCTCTTTCGTCATATAAATCGTTCTCGGATAGGCAAGCACGATTCCAGGATCACTCTCCAGCACCTCAACGCTATTCTTCACAAAATGCTCATCAAGCAAATCATGCCCCGAAACCCAGCAGAAGTACGTGCCCGTCGCATGGCGCGGCAAGAAGTTAAAATTCTGCTGTTGGCCCAAGTTCTCTGGATGACGGACATGCTTGATGCTTGGATGTTTGGCTGCAAACGCCGCGCAGATTTCCGAGGTGCCATCAGTGCTGCCGTTATCCGCGATCAGAATTTCAAGATGGGGATAGGACTGCTTCAGAAGATTCTCTAAACACTCCGCTAAAAATTCAGCCTCGTTGTAGACTGCGACTCCTAATGTTACGAGTGGCAATGGAACGAGGGTATTCATAGTATGCGTATTGAGCGGACTCCGGGTAAGGGGAGAAATATGAAACACAAACCTAGAGATTGAGAGCATAATTCAGAACATGCCTCAGCAGAATAACCTATTTACATCGCGGAGCCTATGAAACTCCTGCTATGCTTGAACTCATGTCAGCCCCGCGCATTCTCGTCCTAACTCCTTGGGTGCCGTATCCCATCACGGGCGCGTGCCAGCAGGATCGGTTTTATGGGCTTAAACAAATACAAGCGCTCGGGTATGACATTCACGTGGTGGCAAAAATTCATGCATGGCAACCACGCCAGGAGATTGAAGATGTGTATGCAAAAGAAGGGATTCCTCTCACGCTCGTGCCGTATGCGACGAGCATGAAATCGCTCTTGTTGAAACGCTTATCACGAATTTTGCGCACGCCTGCCCTGCTCGATGGTGCTGCACTGGAATACACCGAACCTCAATACGAACAGATCGTTTGCGATCTCGTGACTTCGTTTAAGCCTGACCTCGCGTGGATCGAGTACACGCCACTCTGGCCACTTCTTCGCTTGCTCAAACCGTTCGGGATCCAAACGATCATGAAGTCTTCGCTGAATGAACCTGCGAACTGTCGCGATGAAAATGGCTGGAGCTTGATCTCAATTCTTAAATCTCTCCCTAAATATCCGGGGGAACGAATCGCTGCGAGAGAAAGCAATTTTATCTTCGGGATCACGCCAGTAGAGGAGCGGTGGTATCGCAGCTTTGGCGCGAAGCAGGCAGGCACGCTCCCGTTACGCGGACTCTCGCGCTGCTTTGCGCAAAAGAAGCATGAAGCGAAAGACGTACTCGATGTGGTGTTCCTAAGCTCAAACTACAACATGGGACATAATCGCGATGCTCTGCGTTTCTTGCTCAACGAAATTATCCCCTGCGTTCGCAAACGCGCGCCGGGAAAGTTCCGCTTTCATCTCACGGGCAGTAAATTCCCGGAGAAAGAGCGCGCCAAACTTGGCGATGATGTACATGTAACCGGATTTGTGCCGGATATTGGAGCATTCTTGGCAACGATGGATATCGCCGTATGTCCCTGGATTTCCGGACATGGCATGCAGCAAAAAGTCTTTGAGCCACTGTGCCGTAGCCTGCCACTCATCACCACCAAAACGAACGGCTACGACTTTGTGCCAGGAAAAGAAGTGCTCTTGGCAAAGACGCCGGATGAATATGTGAATTATCTGTTACTGCTGCAAGATGTGCAGAAACGACAGACTCAAGCGGATGCTGCATACACCAAAGCCAAGGCGTTGTTTGAGGAAGAGACGGTGAAGAAGATTGTGGGGGATGCTGTCAAGCAGGTACTCCAACAAGGAGCGCCTCCATTAGGATGGTAGATGGGAGTTTTTGTAGACATAAACATCGAGTTGACGCTCCTGTAAGACAAAGCCAAGTTGCTCGAGCGTCCGCAGGGCGAACTCGATCTCCGGTGGCTTGGAGATCACGGGATGCATTTCCATGATGAGAACTGCTACATGCTTCTGAAGGATATCCCCTTCATGGAATATGATATCGAGCTCTCCCCCCTCGATATCGAGAATCAGAGAGAATATGTTCCATCCTGTCCGCGCGAGTAATTCTCGGAGCGTAACCGCTCTCACCGTTATCATCTTGCCTGTGGGTCGTTGCACGCTTCCACTCACGAATTTTTCGCTAAGATAGAAGGATACGGTAGAGCCCGACTCAGCGAGGGCAGCATGGAGGATTTGAAAGCGGCAACCATTACGATCGCGGTTCTCAGTAAGGAGTGGCAGGAGTTGAGGATTCGCTTCTATGACAAGATGTTTTTCGGGTTCTTGTAGCAGAATGTTCGTGATGCAAGCAATAACACCGATAGAAGCACCACCTTCGATGATCGGTATGTTCTGAGGAATATGTCTTTTTACAAGTTTTCGCTCGGAAAGCTCGTAGGTCTTCCAGAAAAAATGACTCTTGAGCCGAGCTGCAATCGCCGGGTTATCGACCGAGAAATGAAGGCCGTCAATCATGCATTGATTACCTCGGAGTTCCACAAGACGTCCAACCACATGCTGCCACCCCTGTCGCACAGAGAAGAACAATGCGCTTAGTACTCGCAGCAAGAATTTTGCAGCTCCCTGCTTCCGCAGATAACGCCAAGCATCGGCGCTGACCCGATGAAGATTTTGGAATGTATATATAAGATGAGATAATCTGCGGGGAACCATGCGAAGTGTAGCATAGAATCAAAAATGCTTTTGCAGAGATCACGCTCGATACGAGCATTGCGACAGCGCGTTTCTGTAAAACGTCAGCAAGATATCGACATGTAATTCCAGCGAAAAACGTGCTTCGGCATGGCCTCGCGCATTCGTCCCCATGCCCTGTAATGCAGCGCGGTGATCGATGCACCATTGGATACGCTCACGCCATACCTCAGCATTCGTCACATCCAGTATCCAGCCTACCCCGTCCGCTATTGCTTCTTGCACTCCGCCGAGAGAAGTAGCCAGGACCGGCCGGCCGCATGAAAGAGATTCAAGGCAAACAGTCGGAAACGGATCGAGATACTGGGAAGGAACCAGTATTGCGTCGGCCGCCCTGTAGAGTGCACGCAAGTCCTCTCGTGATTGGTCGGGAAAAAGATGCACCTTTTCTTGAAGATGTGCCGGTACCGAAATGGATAGGACACCTGCAAGAAGGAGGTGAGGATCTCCTCGTAATTGCTGCCATACCTTCCAAAGAAAATCCATGCCCTTATCGGCCCCTAAGCGCCCCGCAAAGAGAAAGAGCGGCACATCCGTTGGCAAATTCCGCTGCGAACGAGCGGAAGCTTTATCACCTGGCTTCCAGAACTGCACGTCGATCCCATTGTGCAGCACAGTGCCCTCCGGGTATCCATGCATCATGAAAAAAGATTGGAGCGCACTGCTGACGTAGAGTATGTGCGTTTTGCGGAGCGCGCGACGAATCAAGATATTGCGTAGCGGATTCCACTGCCATCGCATGCGCCATAGATCCCGCCACATCAATGATCGCTCTGTTCCCATGACTTTGCCATAAGCAATGAGAATAGAAGAGTGACATGTGAAAAAAACGGGAATGCCGCGTCGAACGGCCTCGTGGATCCAGAGAAATCCAAGTTGCCACGAAAGAAGATGTCCATGGATCACATCCGGTTGAATCCTATTGATCACTCCCAACACTTCACGAGCACGGGATCGAGAGAATACGCTGCGATAATGCGCCCAGCGCATCGTACGCGGAAAAAGGCTCACCACACGAACACCCAATGGTTTAAGATAATCCTGATCCCCCATCGCCGTCAGGATTGTGACATCATGACCCCGCTCCACTAATGCCACCGCAACGTCCGCAATGAGTCGCGCCACCCAACTTCTGCCACCAAAATTGTCATAGAGAAACAGAAAGCGCACCAAAAAAGTATAGCGAATCCCGTATAGTTTTCAAATTGTATGGCCACAAAGGCGCTGATACACTGCTAGTCATGACCTTCTTCCAGCGCTGGGCTAAGCGGTGGGTATTCGTTCGTCGTACGCGCTTCTGGTGCGGACCGGCGCGGACCTGGATGCGTCTCTTTGGCTGCACCGTCCCTTCTTCCTGTTTGATTTTTGGCTTGCCATCTCTTTGGAAATTGGAAGGAACAGTTCGGTTGGGCGAACGCGTCATGATGAATTCTCTCGCCAATTTTTACCGTATGGGACAACCATTCCGCTGCATCCTCGGAACAACAAAGAAGGGCATTATCACCATTGGAGATGATTGTGCTATCAACGGCACAGCGATGTTCGCCACCGAACGTATCGACATCGGGAAGCGCGTGATGATCGGCGCCGGCACAAGGATTATGGATACGCACCAACACCCCGTCGAGGTAGTGCCGCGACGTTTCAGCCCGGATGATCCTCCCTCCCCTATTCTCATAGAAGATGACGTGTGGATTGGCGTCGATGCGATCGTGATGCCGGGCGTCACGATTGGGCATGGCTCGGTCATTGGCGCAAAGAGCGTCGTTACGAAATCAATTCCTTCTATGGTCATAGCTGCTGGCATTCCTGCGCGCGTCATCCGCGAGCTCCCACCCACGGGAGAACGCCTTCTGGCGGAAGCAATATGATCGCGCAAATATTCCTATCCAGATGAGATATTTTTCGATTCTGCGTTAATATGCTCTATACTATCGCTGTGAAGAATCCATTTCGGTATGTCCCTGTTCTCGGCAAAATTCTCTCTTTGCTCAAAGGAATTAATATTCCGCCGATTTATCTTGCCATCCCACTCTTCCTATCACTCTTGTCTGCCATGTTCGAGGGAATGAGTTTGGGCTTACTTATTCCGATTCTACAAGGATTTCTCAATCACGATTTTAGTTTTATCACCCTCATCCCTGGCCTGAAGTATGTCATTGCCTTATTGCCGCCTCAGATACTGCAAGACGACAGGATGCTCTTCGGCATTCTACTCTCGATTTTCGTAACAGCGGTGCTCCTGAAGAATGTACTGCGCTATCTCTCGATCGTAAGTACTGCCTACTTCAATTCCCGGACACTCCATTATCTGCGCAAGACCATTTTCTCCCGATACTTGCGCTTCGGAAAGCTGTACTTCGACAGCACGAACGTCGGCCATAATTCCACGGTGCTCATGCAGTTTCCGGAAATGGCGCTCTGGCCTCTGCAGACAGTGAGTGTATTCGTCAACAATATTCTCTCTCTGATCGTCTATTTGATTATCATGTCTATCATTTCTTGGAAACTTACGGCCTTCGCGCTGCCAATGTTTGCGATTCTACACTTCTCCGTGCGGCATGTGATCCGTGAGATCGGTCGCATTTCAAAGGCAATCACTACGCAAGGCAGCGCACTGGGTAAGAAGACTGTCGAAATTCTCTCTACGATTCCGCTCGTCAAAGCATACAGCGCCGAACATCAGGAGGTGGCTCGCTTCTCACGCATCAGCGATAACAAGTCTCAACTGGATTTTCGCGCATCGCGCTTGCGGGAAATCGTCCCTCCATTCAATGAGATGATAACGCTCTTGGCGGTGATTATACTGTTTTTGGGCATGTTTTACTTCTCCGTCCACGAGAAAACATCTTCTTCATTGTCGTTTCTGGTCTACTTCTATCTTGTCCTTAACACCTCCAATAAATTTGGAAGTCTCATGAATTTCCGCGGCACGCTCGCGAATGCCACCGGGCCGGTAGACGAGCTTATCAACGTCTTCCGCGATGACGATAAGTTTTTTTTCCCTGAGGGGAAACGCACGTTCCATCAACTGAAGCAAGGCATTGAATTGCGTCACCTTTCCTTTCACTATCCGAATCGAGGGGAAGTGTTGACGGACATCTCCTTCACTATTCCCCAGGGGAAGATGGTTGCAATCGTCGGCCCTACGGGATCGGGCAAGTCAACCCTCATACATCTGATCATGCGGTTTTACGATTGCTCTCCTGGGACGCTCTTTCTCGATGGAACAGACATTCGGTCTTTCACTTTCTCTTCACTGCATGCACATATGGCATTAGTAAGCCAGGAAACATTACTTTTGCATGACACCCTGAGATACAACATCACCTATGGCCTCGACCAGGTATCGGAAGAAGCCCTGAATAGAGCGATTGAACAGGCACGACTAACGGATTTTGTGGCTCAACTTCCGCAGGGGGTTGATACTCTGATCGGCGATCGCGGCATCAAGCTTTCAGGAGGGGAGAAGCAGCGTGTGAGCATCGCGCGGGCGCTCTTGAAGCAAGCAGATATCCTCATCTTAGATGAGGCAACGAGCGCGCTCGACAGCCACACTGAGAAAATGATCCAGGAAGCGATCGATTGCGCAATACGCGACCGTACTTCCATTGTCATCGCTCATCGTCTCTCGACCATCCGTCACGCGGATAAAATCGTGGTCCTGGAACAGGGACGCATCATTGAAGAGGGAACATTGCAGGAACTTCTTGAGAGAAAACAGGCATTTTTCCGACTCTGGGAGGATCAGAAATTCTTGTGAGTCATGCAGTGTCTCCTTCGTGGAGAATGGTTATACTACAGACATGTGCGGTATCGCGGGATTCGCAGGCGAAAACAAGGAGATGATGGAGCGCATGACGAATGCGCTCGTTCACCGCGGTCCGGATGGAAACGCGATTTTCGTGGGGAACGGGATTTCACTCGGACATGCGCGCCTTGCGATTCTCGATCCGCGCCCCGAAGGCGATCAGCCGATGTGGAATGACGATCGCAGCGCCGTGATTGTCTATAACGGCGAGATCTTCAACTATCGCGAACTCAAAGAACGTTTCAGGCTGCAGTGCAAAACAGGAACCGATACGGAAGTGTTGCTGAAGCTCTATGCATTACACGGCAAACACTTTGTAAAACATTTGATCGGCATGTTCGCCTTTGCGCTCTTTGATCTGAACACAAAAACCTGGACCATCGCGCGCGATACGAATGGCATCAAGCCGTTTTTCCTCAGTTACCCCAACGGCAAGCTGCACTTTGCCTCTGAAATGCGCTCACTGATGCGATTTCTTCCGAAAAAGCCTGCGCTCAACATGAAGGCACTCTCGCAGTATTTGCGCTTGCAGTACGTGCCGGGGCCGCACACGCTCTGCGAAGGAATCGAATCGCTGGCACCGGGGACATTGCTTACCTGGAAAGAAGGGAAGGAAACGCGCGAAACCTTTGTGACGGACGTAGAAGCCGTGAAGTTTTCTTCCAAGCAAGACTTTAAAGAACGCTTCCCCGCGATGATGGATATCGCCGTTCGCGATCATTTGGTTTCAGATAAACCAGTTGGCATTTATCTCAGCGGCGGGATGGATTCGTCGATCGTGCTGCATCACATGGTCACGCACGCGCAGCCACCCGTGAAGACATTCACGGTGCGCTTTGAAGCAACAGAAGAGGAGGGTGCGAAGCGTTTCAATACTGATGCCGATTTGGCGAAGATGACCGCGAAGCACTATGGCACCGATCACACGGAAGTCATGCTGACCGCGGAGGATTGTAAAAATCTGTACTGGGATACTGCCCGTGCATTGGATCAGCCGAATGCCGACGCCGTCTCGACGGCGCAGTTCTTGCTCTCCAGTGTCGCGAAAAAACGCGCGGATGTGGTGCTGACCGGAGCGGGTGGTGATGAACTGTTCGGCGGGTATCCGCGCTATCGCATCGCACGAATTTTGGAGATGCTGCGGTTTGCGCCGGCGGCCGTGCGCTCTCTCGCCGCCTCGGCCTTCGGCTATCCGTCTGATGTGCTAGGCATGCAACCCGGACCTGCACTCGCAGAACGCCTGCTCGCACGCCCTGCGGAAGAAATTACTTCTGCCGCGCGCGGAGAGTGGTTTGAATCTGATGCGACGACCACACTGTTTGAAGAACGCTTCGCAGCACTCAAGAGTAATGATCCGCTTCGCGCCTTCATGGATTTCGATCGCGGACTTTGGCTGGTGGATGAATCATTGCGCCTTACCGATGCAACAACCATGGGCCACGGCGTCGAAGGCCGTCTTCCTTTCCTCGATCCACGTATTATCGCAGCGTCGCAGGGAACGAATGCACACTGGCACGTCGGGCCACGCCGCACGAAGGCACTCTTGAAAGATACGTATCGCGGCATTCTGCCGGATCATCTGTTTACACTGCCCAAAGCAAGCTTCTATCCCCCGCTCGCGAAGTGGATCCGCCGCGAAGCAAGTCCATTGATTGAACGCATGCTGGAACATCCGCGTATCGCAGAACTCTTCGATGTCGATCATCTGCGAAGATTGTTTGAAGAACACAAAACCAAGAAGGCCTATCACCTGCATATCCTCTCCTCGCTCCTGCAGCTCGCTGCGTGGTTTGATACGGTGTATGACGCCGCATAAACACCGAGACGACGGCGTCTCGGCTCCGCTTCGCAGGGTCAAGATTTCTCCACTCGCAACTCCCTCACCACCTTCGCCGGAACACCGGCCGCCAAGACCATCGGCGGGATGTCGGATGTCACAACACTGCGCGCGGCAATCACCGAGCCACGACCGATCGTGACACCGGGTATCACGAACACTTCCGCACCAAGCCAGGCATCATCTTCAATGACCACAGGATTGGGCGGACCTTCCGGCATACCGCGGCGCGGCACCATATCGACCGGATGCGACTGCACATCCATGATGCGCGGCGCGGCGAATAGGAGAAGGCGCATAAAGCGCTTCACAATGATTTGATCATGCAACGTTCCGTAGATCTCTTTGTTGTGATCGGGCGTAGCGAGGGTCATGAGCGGCGATAGGATCTGATGGCTTCTTCATACACGGCGAGACTTTGCCGCGCAATGGACGGCCAGCTGCAGGTTTCCGCAAATGTTCTCGCATTCTTCTTGAGATTCGCGCGCAGCGCATCATCGCCCAACACCGACACGACCGCATCCGCCAAACGCCGCACCCCCGCTTCGTTGATCATGGTTTCCACCTGATAACTGCTCTCTTCAAACGAAGGAATCAGGTAACCGTTCTCTTTGTGCGTGATCAATTCCTTCAGGCCGCCCGTATCGGTCGCCACCACTGCGCTTCCGCTCGCCATCGCTTCGAGACAAGCAAGACTCCTGGCCTCCGCGATGGAAGGCTGCACCACCACGTCTGCCGCGGAGAAATAATATGGCAGCTTCGTGTGATCGACGGATCCCAAAAACTTCACGTACGGTTCAGCCCCCAATTCCGCCGCAATCGCCTTCAGTTTTTCGTATTCACGGATCAGAGGAGAAGCAAGCCACAATACCGCATCGAATTTTTGGCGAATCATCGGCAGCGCGCGGACGATGTACTCGATGCCGTTTTTAGGGACGAGCCTGCGAGCGCAGAGCAAGACGCGTTGTCCGTCCTTCACGCCATGTTCTTTGCGAATCGCACTGCCATCTTTGGATGGATGAAAGTTTTCGGTATCGACACCATTCGAGATTGCCAGCGACTCGATGCCATAGCGCTCCTTCCCAATATCCACCATCTCCTGACTCGTGGCGATAAAACGATCGGCCTTCAACGCTCCGCGATTCCAGAACGGATACATCGTCGCCTCCAGCATGTTGGTCGCTTTGTTATACAACCCTTTCCCACGGTTGCTCAGCACGACCGGCACGCCTTCCGCATGTCCGGCTTTTACGCCTACGTAGCCGGATTCCAGCATGAAGTGCACGTTAATCACATCGGGTTTGAACTCACGGATAACCGAACGCATATTGTGAATGCGTCCGATGAACTTGAGATCCATCCCCCACATCTTCGATCCGACGTTCCAAAACTTAAGCTTCTGGGAAGGGTTCGCCGCATTCGCTTTCGCAATCACCGCCACGCCGACGGTATGACCCATATCGACGAGCGCCTCGCCGAGTTTCCAGATTGCCGTCTCGCTTCCGCCTACTTCGGGATAGAAGCTGTCGGTGATCATCAGAATATTCATACTAGAACGGAATAGCCGAGCTATGGGGCCTGAGCGCAGGACTCTGCGAGGCCAACCATTAGTAGAGCAAATAGCCAGAGTCCAAGCGAAGGCCACAGAGCGAGGCCTTGGCCATTATACCCCAGACATCAACACCGATACGATCCTCTTTCCCGCTTCTCCATCCCACAATGCCGGAACCTGGATTTCAGAAGCAGTGGGCTGCTGGGCAAAACTGAGAACAAGCGCGCGTTGTTCGGGTTCTTTCACATCAATCAGCACGTTGCTGCCACTCTCGATCGTCGACGGCCGCTCGGTATTGGTACGCAGCGTAAAGCAGCGCTTGCGGAGGAACGTCGCCTCTTCCTGAATACCGCCGGAATCTGTAAGGATGAAGGCCGCATCCTGCACCAGTCGCAAGAATGGAATGTAGCCCAATGGCTCAAGCAGATGCACGCCAGATGGCACACATGAATGAAGTTCAAACTGTTCGATCGCCGCCTTCAGGCGGTGATGCACCGGCAGTATCACGGGACAATGGGCCGAAATCTCGGCGAGGAATTCCAAGTTACGCTTCAGATCCTCCGGAGAATCCACATTGCTCGGGCGATGCAGCGTCGCGACGGCAAACGGCCCCGCAAGAGCGATGGGCAAAGATTCACTCTTGATGAACGGCATCATGCGGATGAGCGTATCAATCATCGTGTTGCCGACGAGATGCAAAAATCCTTCCACTCCCTCGCGCTGCAAGTTATCGAGCCCCGATTGCTCGGAACACAGCAATAAATCCGCGATCTGATCGATGGCAATACGATTGTGTTCTTCGGGCATGGAGAGATCGAACGATCGCAATCCCGCCTCGACGTGTGCGATCTTGATTCCTGCAGCTTTTGCCGCCTGCGCCGCACCGACCGCTCCGTTCACATCGCCATAGACGAGCACAACATCGGGCTTGAGGAGAGGCAGAATCTGCGCAAATGCTTCTTGAGTTCTGGTAATAACTTCATCCCGGGTGCCGCCGTGGACACCAAGATTGTATTGGGGAGCCGGGATTTGGAGTTGCTCGAAGAAGACATCGGAAAACAGCGGATCGTAGTGCTGTCCGGTGTGGACGATCACGTGCTCCACCCCCTCGCCGACTGCCGCGATGGCATGGTGGACCGCCGCGAGTTTCACGAAGTTTGGCCTGGCCGAACACACGCTGACAATTCTCATAGGCGCGAGAGCATAGCGGCATTGAGGATGTTACGCATCCTCTCTTCCCACGTATGGCTCTGAACCAGCTGATGCGCTTGCTGCGTGCGCATCAATGCCTTTTCGGGATGCGTCGTGATCCACTGCAGCCTATCGGCCAGGCTCTGCGGATTTCCGGGCGCGACGAACACGGCAGTTTCCTCAGAAAGAACATCGCGAATCGTGGGCAAATCGGAGGTGATGATGATCCGGTTGGCAGCCATGTACTCGAACATTTTCAGCGGAGACATGTTGCTGCGATAATGTGGGAGATCGGGAAACGGCATTGCCAGAATGTCGCACGCGCTGAGCATTTCCGGAACATGTTTGGCATCCACCTCGCCCGTGAAGCGCACGTCTTCAGTGGAGAGTCCGAGAGACATCGCCTTTGCTTCATATTCTTTGCGATCCCCCTCCGGCCCACCGACGATGAGCCCGAAAAACTTCTTTTCCGACTTCAGCGTGGCGAGTGCTTCCAATAACGTGCCAACGCCTTTTTCCATTCCCAATGTCTTCAGTCGCCCCACGTAACCGACCACCAGGCGCTTGGTCGTGATGTTGTTCTTTTTTCTTGCCGCCTCTTTGGAAGGAACATCCGCGAAGCGGCGGAGATCGACAGCATCCCCGGCGACCAACATCTTCGACGCATGCACTCCCCATGTTTTCAATTCATCGCGCATGGCGGAGGTGAGGCAGGCCACCAATGCACAGCGATTGCATCTTCGCGCGAACGCACGGCGTCCGAATCGCGGCAGTTGGTGCAGCTCCAAGACAACGGGCTTTCCCGTTTCCACCAAGACGCGAAGCAGAGCAGGAGAGCGCGTGTAAAGCAGATCGAAGGCTTGTCCCGCCAGTGCCTGCTTAAGACTTCGATTCAGCATCGTATTGAGCGTCCAGAGCTTGGTCACGCCTGGTAAAACGCTAGCGATGGGATCAAACGTACCCAGATGATGAACTTTTATCTTGTTGCTGACACCATAATACGTCCAAAAATCCTCCCGGACGATGTTTTTGCGAAATGGCGCGAAAATCTCCACTGAGTGGCCTAATCGAGAAAGCGCATCGCAGACTTGGGCGATTTGATGGCCATGAGCCCGTTCGCTGGGCAAACGGACGTTGGTAACGTAGGCAATACGCACCATCGAAGTATAGCAGAGCGGATCTTGCGCCTATTGCCATTCCCCGATGACAAAAAGGCTTTGAATGGCTACAGTAAGCCTCGTATTTATGCTGCCCGTCCGAACTGGCATCGTCGGCCTTGGGTATTGGGGACCGAATGTGCTGCGCAACTTCGCGGCACAGGAAGGCTGCGCGATGACGTATGCGTGCGATATGGATGAAACGAAGCTCCAGAATATCCGCAAGCAATACCCTACGATCGCCTGCACCAAGCGTTATGAAGATCTTCTCGAAGATGCATCGGTCGAATTAATCCTGATCGCCACCCCCACCAGCTCTCACTATCCCCTTGCAAAAGCAGCACTCGAAGCCGGAAAGCACGTGTTCATCGAAAAACCGATTACCTCGAGCGTGACCGAAGCACAGGAGCTCACCGATCTTGCGACTCAGAAAGGACGCTGTTTGTTTGTGGATCACACGTTCGTCTTTGCGCCCGCCGTGACCAAGCTCGCAGAACTCGCGCAAAGTAATGCGCTTGGGAAACTCCTTTACTTTGATTCGTCCCGCTTAAACCTCGGACTGATTCAGAAGGATGCGAATGTCCTGCTCGATCTCGCCATTCATGATCTCAGCATTCTCAATACGATTGTTGATCTTGAGACGGTAACGGAAATCGCGGCATACGGCGGCGCGCATTTTGGCACACAGGAAGAGGACGCACACCTGCATCTGACATTTTCCTCGGGATTCCAGGCGCACATTCACGTCAGCTGGCTCTCACCGGTGAAGATCCGCCAGACGATTCTGGCAGGCACGAAATCGATGGCGCTCTACGATGACACGCATCCCAGCGAAAAAATCCGCATCTACGATCGCGGAGTGGATCATGACGATACGAAGCCCGACCCGTTCTTCCCCAAATACCGCTCGGGCGACATCGTCATTCCTTCGCTCCCCAACCTCGAACCGCTCTCATTGGAAGCACGGCACGTTTTGCGCTGTGTACGCGGAGAAGAACAGCCCGTCGTATCCGGGAAAGTCGGCACCAAAATCCTCACCATCGTGCAACTCGCGACGGAAGCCTTGCGCTCGAAAACCATTCTCTCGCTCACGGAAGGAAGCAATATCCGTTCCGTGCGGCGCGTGAGTGTCGCTGAACAATCAGTCGCACAATAATCATGAAAGTCCCTTTTCTCGATCTGCCGGCGCAGTACCGCAGTCTCCGACCGGAGATCGACCTGGCGATGCAACAAGTACTGGATACTTCCGCCTATATTCTCGGTCCGAGCGTGGAAGCATTTGAGAAAGAGTTTGCAGCGTATTGCGGCACGGATTATTGCATCGGGATGAACTCCGGAACCGCCGCGATCGCCCTTCTTCTTCAGGCTCATACCATCGGACCGGGAGATGAAGTGATCACGGTCACGAGCAGCTTCTTTGCCTCCGCGGAAGCGATTTCGGAAGTGGGTGCGATTCCCGTGTTGGTCGATTGTGAGCGAGATACTGCGTTGATTGATGTCACGAAGATCGAAGCAGCGATTACCTCCAAGACCAAAGCAATCATCCCCGTTCACCTCTACGGTCAGGTCGCGGATATGGATGAAATCGTTGCGATCGCCAAAAAGCACGGACTCCTTGTTTTTGAGGATGCGTGCCAAGCGCACGGTTCGATGTACAAAGGAAGGAAGGCGGGCTCACTCGCGGACGGTGCGGCCTTCAGTTTTTATCCTGGAAAAAATCTCGGAGCGTATGGCGAAGCCGGCGCCGTGACACTGAACAACCCGGAGATCGCGAAGAAGTTGAAAATGCTCCGCGAGCATGGAATGCCGCAGCGCTACCATCACGATCTTGTGGGATGGAACGAACGCATGGATGGCATTCAGGGTGCGGTCCTCGGCGTGAAGTTGAACTATCTCGATACCTGGAACGCAAAGCGCGCGCAGCACGCGGCACTCTATCGCTCACTGTTGCCGGAACAAGTGACGTGCATGACGGAACGTCCGGACCGCACGTCCTGTCATCACCTCTTTGTCATCAAAACGCACGAACGTGACGCCCTCCAAGAACATCTCACGGCGCAGGGCATTCAAACGGCGATCCACTATCCGATCCCCATTCATCTGCAAAACGCTTACGCCGATCGCGGATGGAAACAGGGAGATTTCCCAATTGCGGAAGAACATGCAAAGCGGATTCTCTCGCTGCCGATGTCCGCCGAACTCACAGAAGAACAGGTTCGCTATGTCTGCGAAAACATTCGGAATTTTTTCTCCTAATCTCTCTGTATGAAGCGCATTCTTGTCACAGGAGCGGGCGGCGCCCCGGCCACGAACTTCGTCCGATCGTTGCGATTGGTGAACGATGAACAGTTCCACGTGATCGGGACGGACGCCGATAAATATTACCTGCAGCGCGCGGAGACGGATGAAAAATTGTTGTTGCCGAATTGCAGCGACCCAGACTATTTGCCATTGCTGAAGCAAGTCATCAAAGAGAAAGACGTAGGCCTGATCTTCGCCCAGCCTGATGCCGAGATCGAATACATCTCCGAGCACCGTGAAGAACTGGGCTGCCGCGTGTGCCTGCCTGCGAAGGAAACCGTGCGGATTTGTCAGGATAAATTCCTGTCCTTTGAGAAATGGAAAGAAGCAGGCATGACCGTGCCTGACACGATGATGATCAGTACGGAGGATGACCTGCGTGCCGCCTTCGAGAAGTTCGGCCCGAAGATTTGGATCCGCGCGGTGAAGGGCGCTTTCGGGAAGGGTTCGCTCCCGACGGACGATTACGATCAAGCCAAGGCGTGGCTCGATTTCCAAAAAGGCTGGGGATCCTTCTCGGCGGCGGTATGCCTTCGCCCGGAATCGATTACCTGGCAATCGATCTGGAATAACGGAGAGCTGGTGGTGGCACAAGGACGCAAGCGTTTGTACTGGGAATTCGCGAACCGCGCGCCCTCGGGGATTACGGGAATCACCGGCACCGGTGTGACGATCAAAGATCCGGAGCTTGATGAATTGGCGCAGCAGACGATCTTCGCCATCGATCAAAAACCACACGGCATCTTCAGTGTGGATATGACCTACGACGTGCGCGGCACCCCGAACCCGACCGAGATCAACATCGGCCGCTTCTTCACGACGCATCTCTTCTTCTCCGCGGCAGGACTGAATATGCCACATATCTTCGTGAAGCTTGCGTACGGCGAACCGCTCCCCGATCTGCCCCAGAAGATCAATCCGCTCCCGATCGATCTGGCCTGGATCCGCGGCATGGATCGCGAGCCGGTACTGACAACGATGCAATCCGTGGAAGCTGCGGCACAGGAATTACAGCAACGCAGATCCTCTTTGCATACCTCATGAAGATTGCCGTCACCGGAAGCACCGGATTCCTCGGCGCAGCGCTCGTGCCACTCTTGAAGGAACAGGGCAATGACGTGATCGGTATTTCCCGACATGGCGAACATGCCATCGATTTAAGCGAGAAAGATTCCATTCCGAAGCTCACTTCGTTACTCCAAGAGACAGAAGTAGTCATCCATCTTGCCGCCGCCATTCCAGGGAAAGATCCCGCCTCGCAAACAGAAGACGCTATGCGACGCGCGAATGTGGATGCAACCAAACACTTGCTTCAGAGTCTCGGTCCTGTGACGCGATATGTTCTTTTTGCAAGCACGCTCGACGTATACGGCATCCCGGAACAATCCCCGATCACGGAATCGTGCCCGTTGCGCCCGCTGACGGCTTACGCAAAAGCGAAAGTGGAAGCAGAGGCATTGGTCCAATCCCACTGTGATGCACACGGAATCCCCTGGTCTATTCTTCGCTTCACCCAGCTCTACGGTCCGGGGGATCCTCCCCTCAAACTCATTCCGATGGTGATCCACGATCTGCTCGCGAAGCGGCCGATGACCTTGATGGGTGACGGGAGCGACAAGCGGGATTACGTGTACAGAGATGATGCGACCGAAGCGATCGTGAAAGCCGTGGAACAACGAGCCGAGGGCATCATCGATATTGCATCGGGCAAGAGCGTGCTGATCGGAAAGGTATTTTCCTTGCTCAGAGAAATCTCTGGATCCACGCAAGACATCATTATGAAGGATCGCACAAAACCGAAAATCGACTTCGTCTTCGACATATCCCGCATGCGCGAACTCCTGCATTGGGAACCCACGACCTCTCTCGAAGACGGGCTGCGCATCACCTATCATTCGCTACGAACGGATTCCCTATGACCATCTTCTTCGATGTAGACGGCACCCTTCTCGATGTACGTGAACGATATTTTCGCTCACATCTCGCCGGCCTGGAATCGGTGAAGCCTATTTTAACGAAAGAGGAATATTGGGAATTGAAACAAAATAAAACGCCGGAAAAGGAAATCCTCGCACGCCATTATCCTTCAGTCGACGCCGATCGTTACGAAACACTGCGCCATCCCACGCTGGAAGAAGCCGACTTCGTCGCAGCCGATACACTGCTACCCGGCGTGAAAGATCTGCTCAAAAAACTCTCCTCGTTGTATCCCCTGATCATCGTCACACTGCGCAAACACCCTGACGTTCTGGCGGAGCAACTGCGCGCATTAGAGATTGATTCGTACTTCACACATGTTCTTTCCTCGCCGTCGCATACCCTTCACTGGGAAACAAAAGCAGCATTGATGAAACCGCATGCTGAAATCGGTGACTGGATCATCGGCGATACGGAAGCCGATATTCTTGCAGGAAAGCAATTGGGTCTCATCACCTGCGGTGTGCTGAGCGGCATCCGGACACGTGCATTACTGGAGGAACTTTCCCCGGATCATTTGATCGCTTCAGTCGCCGATTTCCCAAATGTCATGCGGCTGCATTCTTAACCTTGTCTCGTTCCAGTTCCCGCTTCGCCAACGGAGGAAAAGTACGAACTAGCGTGCGCAATGAATGTTCGATCCCTTGCCATTCGTACACAAGCGGCATGCGTTTGCCGCGTTTGAGACTGAGACGATGCTGCAACACACGGACCGTAATGCCTATACAGGTTTTGATATTACGAAGAAACACCCAGCGGAACCACTTCCCCATCGGCATGACGCCGACCCGCTTCACCTCCATCGCCACGTAGCGGTCGTATTTCGGTTTCAATTCTTTGGCAGGAAGGAACGGAACTGGGAGCTCGGTCCTTAACATCTTCACCTGTACGCCATCCTGAAGCATGAGACGTTCATGCACGGCTTTCGCATAGCCGATCGTGGTGCAGGAGCGATGAAACAGGCGGATGTGCGGCGCAGGATACCCGGAACAAAACATGATCGCTTCGCCGTTCACGTAGAAACGACGGAAGACTTCGTACACTTCGGGTATGCCTCTGTTTACCACTTCCCCCACTTCATCGATCAGGCATTGGGGAATTTCTTCATCGGCATCGATGATGAAGATCCAATCATATTTGGCTCCAAAAATGCTCTCGTTGCGCATCGCCGAGAAATTTTTGATGCGGCCTTCCGGTGTCAGCAATGAAGGATTCTGATCCATCAGGCGCACGTTCGGAAACGTCTTCGCGATCTCCCGCGTGCCATCCGTGGAATTGCCATCGTGGATGATTACTTCCCCGAATGGCGCAAGCATCTTCAGGCATCGCTCAAGATTCTTCGCGCTATTGCGCGTGAGGATTTGCACGGTGCAGGGAATGGTTTTGGTCATGATCCGGAATGCATGAAGAAATCCATCTTTTCAACAAGAGCACTCAAGCTGTGTCTCTCTTTCACGACGTTGTACATCGCATCTGGAGAGAGTGGTGCATGATTGGCATAACGCTGCACGAATGCGGCAATGGCCTCCGGCGAATCTTCCTGTGGCGCTTCGGGAATACCGATGGCTATCGCATTTGCTTTGGTCGTGACGGGATAACAACCACAGGTCATCGCTTCGAGCATAGTCTTGTCGATTGTTTCGGAGGCCATATTGAGAATCAGACGATGAGCAGCGTAGATCTCACAAAGCTCTTCCATCAGGATGGAGCCATGGAATCTCACACGATCAGAAAGACCAAGCTCCTGTGTTAGCTTCTTCATTTCTTCTGCATAGTCTTTCTCCGCTTCAATGCCGTAAATATCCAGCGAATAGTCCGGAAGCAACGCCATCGCATGCAAAACGAGCTCCAGGCGCTTCGAACGAGACAGACGATGCACCGCAAGTAAACGCTTAGGATCCTTGCAAATATTTTCGCATTTACCCCAATACACTAAATCAATTCCGTGCCCGACCACCACCTTTTTCGGAGATTTCTGATACTGCGGAAGGCTCTGTGGCGTCGCACAGAAGAGACGCTTCGCGTACAACCCGAGCATCCAGAGCCCCGGCTGCATTTTGTAATGCGTGTACCAAAGATAGACCGGCATGCCCCATACCCATCTCCATGCACCGATCAATCCCCAGACGGGCGTCATATGAATGAAGACACGATCATATTTCAGTGTCGCGATGAGCCACCAAAACCTCAGAATCTGCCAGATTTTTCCATGACCATGTTCTTTTCCCAATGAATGCACTTCAAATTTTGAAACTTCACGAGTGAAGCTGAGCGCCGTCTTCATCCCTTCTTCATTCCATTCCAAGCAAATCACCGTCACATCGTACCCACGGTCACGCAGAGCCTGAATCCAGAGTGCGCCGAATGCATCCTGCCCATGCAATTTCTGCGTAATGAAGAGCAGCTTCATACGAGCGATTGAAGGTAACGAGCATACGCGGCAATCAAATGTTGGCGCTCAAAGCGATCGAGAATACCGCGAGCAGCCATGCCAATACGACTGCGTCGATCGGGATCCGCGAGCAGCTGCGAGAGTTTTTCCGCAAGATCTCTCGGCGTGCCATCGGTGAAAACACCATTGATGCCATCTTCGATCACGTCCGGCATGACGCCGACCTTGGTCGCGATCACGGGCAGGCCGCACGCCATCGCTTCCAGCGCAACGCGCGGACCGCCTTCACTCTTGGAATTCATGATGAAGACTTTCCCGGATCTCAGCGCTTTCACCACTTCCTCCTGCGTGCCCAGCCAGCCGCGGAATTCTATGCGATGCGCAATCTTCAATTCTTTCACCAGCACTTCGGCTTTATTACGCAGCGGACCGTCTCCGATAATAAGCAAATTTGCCTGTTCCAAGACATGAATGGCACGAATGGTTTCCAGCAAACCTTTATTCGCCACAAGTCGTCCACAGAACACGGCATCGTACGGCTTTGGGATATCGTCAGAACCGGCGAGCAATGCGCGATCGAGATAAAAGGACGGAACCACTGAGATTTTCTGTTTCTCAATGCCCCAGCGCATCAGCGTTGTCGCAGTGCCTTTGCTCACGGTGCGGACGCCTTTGGCAGCCTTCGTATCGAATCGCAGATAGATCCACGAGAGCACTTTCCCGATCCACTCGAGCATCGATGCCGCACGCGGATGTCCGACGACATGATGGATCTCCAGCGCATAGGGAATGCCGGTTGCCACATGTAACTGCTTCGCCCCAATCCCATTATAGAACGGCGGATATTCATGAACCGTCATGACAGAATGCCTGTGCAGCGCGATCAGTTCTTTTCCCTTTTGGAAAATCCATTTTGGCTGCTGCAGCAACCCCCACGGTGATGCATGCAGATAGACATTCCCAAACAACACCAAAGACGACTGCTCTGCATGCGGGCAGAGAATATCGATCCGTCCCCAGTGTTTCGATAATTCCTGCAGCGTATACCAAAACGCGCCCTGCTTTCCCTGGAGCAAGGAACGATCGCCGCTGATCATAAGCAAGTTCATAGGAGACTCCGGAACAGGGAAATATGTTCATCGCACACTTCGCTCCATCCACGCTGCGGAAGCGGCATCGCGGCTTTGTCGGCAAAAATCGGATACTGCTCTTTTACTTCTTCTATCGCCTGCGTAATGTCGCGCGGAGTTTTGAGTGTACGCACCGTGATGCCTTCCATCAGGGAATGGCTCAATCCGGTCTCCTCCGTCAGCAACACGGGCAAGCCCGCGGCCCGCGCTTCGAGTGCGGCATTCGGACTGATTTCGGTGTGAGATGGCAGCACGAGCAGATCATGTTCTTGCAGTGCCGCCTGCTTCTCTTCTCCGTGTAAGGGGCTACGGAACGTCACGCGGTCGGCAATCTGTAACTCCTGCACGCGATCGGCAAGGAACTGTTTGAGCGGACCATCGCCGATCAGCGAGAGCGTGACATCGGGCAATTCCTTGACCGCCTCCAACAGAGACCCCAGGTTTTTGAAGCCCACAAACCGTCCAAGAAACAACAGACGAAACGGGTAGTGCACGTTGTGCAACCGCGGATCACCGGACGGCAATGCGTTTTCGATAACGGAATGGATCGGAAGTCTCACGTAGAACTGTTCGTATAAACGCTCCTGAAACTCAGTGGAAAAGATAATATGATCGAATGTACGAAGAAGGCCATTCATCGAGTTGCGAAGCTTCGCGCCGCCCTCGTACCATTTGCGCAAGCCTAACTCGCCGCCTCCGTCCGTGTAACGCTCCCAGAGAAAATCCCCGCCGAGACGCAACACTTTTCGAGGCTGCTTCAAGCGCGCCAGTACCAACGGCACGCCGCAGCTGACGGACGAAAATGCATAGATGATATCGGCCTCACTCCCGACTTCTCGCAAGACCTGTGCATACCGATTCCATCGCAGCAGTGGCCCGCCCTGCTTGCCGACGCGTATCAGCTTCGTCTCCCCCATCAACGTTTCGGTTCCGGCTTCCTGGCCGTACGTGACAATGGTCACGTGCAGACCTTTTTTGGAAAGCTCCCGCGCCAGGTTGGACACGTATGTCGCAGGCCCGCCGATATCGGGCGGAAAAATGCCGGTGGCAAGGACGATACGCATGGAGGAAGAACAGTTATGCGGATTTCCGCCGGTACCATTCGACCGTTCGTTTCATGCCTTCTTCGAAACCGACGCTTGGCTTCCAGTCGAGAGCGGCGAGCTTAGAGGCATCGATCGCATAGCGCCAGTCATGCCCGGGGCGATCGGGCACGAAGGAAATCAACTCCTCTCCTTTGCCAAGGATCTTCAGAATCGCCTTTGCGACATCGATGTTCCGGCGCTCGTCATCGGCGGTAATGTTGTAGATTTCCCCGTCCTCCCCTCGCTGAATGATCGCTTCGATCGCATCGCAGTGATCAAGAACATAGAGCCAGTCGCGGCGATTTTCCCCCTTGCCGTAGAGCGGAATTTTTTTGCCTTCAAGCACCGAGCGGATCACGGTCGGGATAAATTTTTCATCGGCTTGGTGCGGTCCGTAGTTATTGGAACACCGCGAGATGCGCATGCGCATGCCGTACGTTCTCGCCGCGGCTAAGAGCAACATTTCCGCAGCGGCCTTGCTGGCGGCGTAGGGGGAGCTCGGACGGAGCGTGTCGATTTCTTTCTTCGGAGCATCTTCATCTTTCAAATCTCCATACACTTCATCTGTTGAAATATGGAACAACAACAGCTCCGGATGCGCTCTCGTCACCTCGATCAAGCTCTGCACGCCCAGCACGTTGGAATACAGAAACGGCGTCGCGTTTCCGATGCTACGATCGACGTGCGTCTCCGCCGCGAAGTTCACGATCGTCTCGATGCCGTAGCGCTTGATCATTTCCGCCACCAACGGCGCATCGACGATGTCCCCCTCTATGAAACGAATGCGCTGAATGACCGGGTTCAAAAACTCTTTTTTTCCGGCATACGTCAGCTTGTCCAAGACGATGACGGTATCGTCCGGAAACTTGGCGCAATGATTGAGAACGAAGTGCGAACCGATGAAGCCGGCACCGCCCGTAACGAGGAGATTCATAGCCTGTGAATAGTAGCAAAAAACCATGAACTTCGATAAGGTAAAAGGTATGAAAGGTGTCCTCATCTGCGGCGGAACCGGCAGCCGGCTGCGTCCCTTAACCGAGGTGACGAATAAGAGTCTTTTGCCGGTCTACGACAAGCCTTTGATTTTGTATCCGCTTTCGGTGTTGCTGAAGGCTGGGATTCAGGAAGTAGCCGTGGTTACGGGTACCGAACATGTCGATCAAATCGCCGCATTTTTGGGATCGGGCTCACGGTTCGGATGCGAGTTTGCATTCAAGGTGCAGGAGAAGCCGGGCGGCATCGCTCAGGCTCTCGGACTCGCGGAAGATTTTTGCGATGGGGAAGCGGTCTGCGCAATGCTCGGGGATAATGTATTTTTTGATGACCTGACACCCGCGATTCAATCATTCACGAAAGGCGGACACGTGTTTCTGAAAGGGGTGGAGGATCCTGAACGTTTCGGCATCGCGGAGGTCAAGGATTATGCAGTGATCTCGATCGAAGAAAAACCCAAGCAACCCAAGAGCAACCTCGCGGTCACCGGATGTTATTTGTACGACCACACGTGTTTCGAAATCATCAGAAATCTGAAACCCTCTGCGCGCGGCGAGCTAGAAATCACCGATGTCAGCAAGGAATATCTGCGCCGCGGCGAACTCACCGCGACCACGCTGCAGGAAGAATGGATCGATGCGGGAACATTCGAATCATTGTTCCGCGCTGCGGAATTGGTACGGGCACAAAAAATTCAATAACCCAGTAACCCCGCATACAATTCGCCATACCGTTTCGCAATCGCGGACCATTCGAAAGATTCCGCGAATTTCATCGCCTTTTCTCTCATGTACGCCGTATGCTTGCTGTCAGAACGAATGCGCATGATTGCATCAGCAGCTCCCGCGGGATCGTCACAACGGACTAGCAAGCCCGTCTCACCGTTCTTCACCACATCGGGAATTCCGCCGATGCCCGTGCCGACCACTGCACATCCGGCAGCCTGCGCTTCAAGGAAGACATTGCCCAGTGCTTCGCTGCGCGACAAGGCACAGAATAGTTCCGCGGCGGCATATTCTTCCGCAATCTTCTCTGGAGGAACCCTGCCCGCAAACGTCACGCGATCGGCGGTCCCCAATTTCTTGGCAAGACGCTCCAACATCGGAAATTGCGATCCCGTACCGACAATGCGCAGATGCAATGTTTTATCCTGGAGAAGAGCAAACGCCCCCAACAACGTGTCCACGCCTTTCATGGGCTCCAAGCGCCCGACAAACAGAATGCGCCCCGGTACGGCCTTTATGTGTTTGCGTGCTTCATGAAACGCCTTTGTATGAACACCATTCGGAATCAAACATGCATCCATTCTCCCGAATTCCTCGGCACGCGCGACGAGCGGCGAACTGATTGCCGTAATCACATCCGCGCAGCGATGCATCGGCTTGAGAAGCAACGAAGTATTCGTGCTCTGACAGGTCAGCATGCGCTTACTCCTCGGAGCGATACGCGCACACAACACCAATGCCATGCCCGCGAATGATTCGAGGACGGCGTGCACGATCATCGGCTTCATTCTACGCACCGCAAACGCGCCCAGGAACGGAAACAGCCATTTATCAAACCCGAATCCAAATCCCACGCGCACCACGCGCACGCCGCTTGCAAGACGGTCCTCAACAGGAAGACCGCGTCTCAACCGCGCAGTGACGATCGTGGTGTCATAGTCATGCTGCAGGAATGCACTCACCTCCTCCGCGCATGCTTCCGCCCCGCTGCGGAAGGGAGTTGTAAACGCCGACAACACAACCACTGTTGGCTTCATGCTGCGTGCGCGAATGCTTCTTGAAACAGGTGACGATATTTTTGCCCGACCACTTCCCAACTGAATTCGGTTTGGATTCTCCGTCGCGCCGCTTCCCCGAGAGACTTCATCTTGGAAGGATCTTTCAACAAACGTTCAACATGCGATCGTAATGCTTCGCGATCACCAGGCGGAAAGAGGAATCCGGAAACACCGTTTTGAATGAGGAAGGCATTGCCGCCCGTATCGCTCGCGATGCACGCGCACGCGCTCGACATCGCTTCCATAAGGGCATTGCTCAATCCTTCGCTGTGGCTTGGCAAGACGAAGATATCCGTTTCGCGCAGAATCGAGGGAATATCCTCGCGCAAACCGAGGAATTCGATGCCTGCATAGCCGTGCAATAACGGATGTCCTGCAGCATGCCATCCCACAACCTGCACTTTGAGATACGGATAGTGCGGCAAGAGCGGATGAAGCGCGGCCAGGAAATCATCAACGCCTTTGACGGATTCCAATCGTCCGACATAGGTCACCGTCACTTGCGGATGATGATTGGGACGCTCAAGAAGATATGGCGCGGGATCGATACCCGTGGGAATTACCTGCGACTTCGCAGCGATGCCCAGCGAACGCAACACGTTCTCCGGCTGAGGATGAAAGAAGATAACTCTCTGCGCACACAACAACACCAGCCATCCGAGCGTGCGTGCATAGATCGCGGCGCACATCTGTGGAATTTTCCCGCGCGGCCACCATGTAATACCGACCAATGCATCTGTCAGCAGCAAGACTTTGCGGCCTGTCATTCTCAAGAGAATCACGCTCAGCGATGTCCAGAACAGCACCTTATTGCAGATCATCAGATCAGGCTTTTCTTCCCGGATAATGCGACGCACGAAACCCGTAAAGCCGAATGCGATCCCGTAGTTCCAGGGATCCGGGATAAACCAATCTTTTTTACGGTAAATTTTGAGTGTCGGAGAAACTTCTTCAATGCCCGCGTTTCCCATACAGGCGACCACAACTCGGTATCCCAATCGTTGCCACAGCTCTGCGAGTTTTACGCTGCTCACCATCCACCGATGCTGCTCTTTCCAGTACGGACTAATGAGAAGAATGGTTTGCATAAGAAGAATCCGAAGAGTCCGAAGAGTCCGACGATACCGAGGAGTCCGAAGAAAAACTTATTGTGATCTGACATCGGTATTCAATCTTTCCTCGGACTCTTCGGACTCATCGGTTTCTTTAGACTCCTCTTTCAATCCGGCATCGCGCAACGCGATCGACCGGACGATTTTGCTTTGTCGTTGCTGTAATTCCTCGATGCGGATGATCAAATAGAAGACGATGAAAAACAGAATGCCGACTCCCGTGAAGAGAACCGCATTCTCCTGATTCTTAATACCGGTAACGAGCGTGAGATATGCCAATAACGCCGGGCGCAACGCAATAAGCGCAATGACACCCCAGAACAACGTCCACAAAATCACCTCCCACACCGTCTTTTTCTTGCGCATCATCAAACTCCACGCGTAGAGCACCGCAATAATGGCAACGAGAGGCACGACGATTTGGTAGGGCGTAAGATTCATCGCAAGAAGGATCGTAGCAGAATTTTAAAGGCCGTGCGTACGCCGTTTGCAAAGGACTGGCCCTTTGCGAGCGTATAGGCGCTATAACGCACTTTGCTGGGCACTTGGCGCATCCGCCAGCGATGTTGAACTACTTCGCGCACGATCTCGGTGCAGAACTCAAAACCGCTCATTTTGAGATCGATTTCTTTGAGTGCCTGAGGACCGAATGCCTTGAAGCCGCACTGACTGTCGCTCACCCAAAGCCCGGTCGCCAGCAACGTCACGATATTTCCGATGCCGTTGAATACACGGCGAATAAACGGGATCTTGTTGCGCGGCTTATGCGTTTTATCTCCGGGTGCAAACCGATTGGCAAATACGATATCCGCTTCGCCGGCAAGAATCGGCGCAAGCAGCGCCGGAATGTCGTTTGTATCATGCTGCTCGTCGGCATCGAGCGTCACCACCACCCTCGCGCCCATCTGACGCGCTGCTTCGAGTCCCGTCATGGTTGCTGCTCCGGCCCCGCTGTTATTGGGATGACGCACCACGAACGCACCGGCAGCCTCTGCGACATCCCCTGTGGCATCACTTGATCCATCGTCGACGACGATCACCGTTGCGACATGCTTGAGCGCATCCTGCACGACAGCTGTGATACGAGTGGCTTCGTTAAACGCAGGAATGACTGCAATAACGGAGGAGGCCGAGGAAGCCGAAGAATCCGAGGATAAGCTGCCATTCCTCGGACTCGTCGGACTCATCGGTATCGTCGGACTCTTCGTCATGGAATAATAATGAACGCAAGACCGGCTTCCGGATCGAAGATTTTCACCTGTAAACCGCTGCGGGGATCGTTCACGTAATCGACGAATCGCTCTACCTTCTTATGCAACGTTCCCTCCAGATTCTGCTCGATCGTCGCGGTGTTCGTATCGAAAATGATGCTATTGAAGCCGAGCGCTTTCAGGCGCTGCGTGATCACGGCCGGATCATCACCCTGATTCAGACAGTTGAAGAACGTTAGCTGGTTATCGGCGACAGGAAGCACTTCGAGATTGCGCGGAATGAAGTAGGGAATGAATGTTCCCATGCGGAACACATACGGACGGTCCGGCATATTCGCGAATCGATCCATCACCACTTGGCGGATATCGTCGTAATATGGAACTGTACGAAGACGCATGGCTTCGGCGGTTATTTTGCCCATCGGATATTCCAGCATGTTTCGCTGTTGCTCAAACTGCCAGAAACGATGCCCGAATGCTGTTATAAAGGAGCAGAAGATAAGAATACCGCACAATACGCGCGCTGCCGTTCCCAACTTTTGATCTCCCTTCGCCGAATCGTGTTGGTCCGGATCTTTCGCAAAGAGGAACTCGAGCGCCACCGCAAAGCCGAAGAACATGCCGAGTCCGTACCAGATGATGCCGTTCGCGAAGAAGACCCACTGAATCAACATGAAGAGCGTGGCCACGAAGAGCCATCGCATCCACCTTCCCCTTCTCGACCAAAACGCCGGCATCAAAAGCAGAAGCGGGAACAGCAACAATCCCGGCACAAGCGTGACGTAGTAGCCCGCAGCATCAATATTCATCACCGCTCTCCAGGGCAGCGTGAGATAGTGCTTCCAACCGTGATGGTCATAACCCCAGTAACGATCGATCTCTTCTTCTTTGGCGGTCCCCTTGCACACATCCGCATTCGGATCGATCTTGAGATGCTCAGGAAGCACGCGGAGCTTGGGATCGTTGGATACGGTCACGGAACCGTCCATCACGAAGTTCGGCGTGTAATGATTGGCGGAAGTGAAGACCAAACTTGGAACGACGTTGCCGTAGGAAATGTTGTTGTAGGTGATCCATGGCAGCATGCACACCGCGAAGCTGGCCATGAACAATCCGGCGGCGATCAACGTCTTGATGAATGCTGCACGATACTTCCAGAATGCGTATCCGAGGAATGCCAAGCCCGTCACCATGAAAATGCCCGTGACCGTCACGCGGTCGAATATCTGCGCATCGCCAAATACTCTGCGACCGACTTCCGCGACATTGAAGCGATCGATCTTGGTGTAGTACCCCCACGCGAAGAGCGCGGCACCGACGAACGCGGTCCAGTGCACCGAAGCGCCGAAGAGCGCTGCGAGCATCGCCATGATCACGATGATGGCGGTCGGCTTGAGGGCGAACGCAAAACTGGCGAACACGCCGGCAAGAATCATCCATCCCAACCGTTCGCGGAATGTGGCAGGAGCGGCTTCCGACAATTCATGCCCTTCCTGTTCCGAGGAAATCCGTGGAAACAGGAAATCAAAATATGCCAGAATGGTCAGCGCTCCCATGAAGTACATCGCGTTATCGATCTTCATGTCGGCGAACGAGAAGTGTCCGACCATCGGCAGCGTGTAGTACACGAGCGCCGAGAGCATGCCCGCACCTTTGCCCATGTACGTGCGCCCGAAGACAAACGTCACAAGCACCGCGAGCAAGCCCGCCATCCAGTTGATCATCATTGAAGCGGTGGCGCCGAACACGCTGTCATACCCGAATAACAAGAACCCGAGCGACGTCATGTATTCCCAATAGAACGCCGCCATGGTGGGGATCGCCTCTGCATAGCTCACGAGCAAGCGTGGCTGGTTCAAATAACGGCCAAGATCATCCCATCCGATGGGGAACGGACGCACCACGCTGAGGAAATTGAGTGCAAGATAACTGATCAACAACCATGCGATAGCGGTCATGCCGCCATACAGCGTATCTTCGAAGGTCCATTCATGATGAAGTCCTTTCTGAATCCAGTACCATGCCTGTTGGTAACACAATGCCGGAATCAGCAGCACCAACGCCCAGCCTGCCAATTGCGTATACACCCCCATCGCCGCGAGTGCCCAGAGAATCGCGATCATCGCGCACGCGCCGAGGCCCACGCTCAACATCGCTTCCATCATCAAGGAGACTTGCGGACGCCGCAGGAATTTCAGCAGCAATGACCCGAACACCAGCAGATCAAACAAGATGAAGAAGATGAACAGGAATTGCGTGACACCCAATCGGAAAAACGCACCCTGAATACATGACATCTTCATGTCGAAGACCTTCCCCCCCGCCGCCGACACGCCGACTTCGGTTAAACAATTCTTGCTCTGCAATGAGGCAAAATTTTGCTGAAGGCCGGCCAGCGCTTGCTCTCCGATGTTGGGATAGACCGTGAGAGATGGCTCAACCATGCGATAGAGGGGCTGATCCCCTCCGGAAAACGTCAGCACCGTAAACATGAGCCAGATCGATGCAAAAAAGATGCCAATCAGCTTGAGCGGCGTAAGCCGGATAGACAGGCGCCAATCCCCGCGATTCATGAACTGCACGAAGAGATACGTGGCCGCTGCCAAGAGCGAGAGAATCAAATACCACGCAAATGGCCCTGCACGGCTAATGGTATGTGTTATGGAAGGAATCAATGCAAGCCATCCCTGACAAAGAAGACCATACTGCGCACACGCTTCTGCAATGCCTGTACGCTGGGAATCGGCCACCAATACCGTCTGATGCACGGGTATTGCGAAGTAGATCAAGGTGGCATAAATGCCCCATGTCAGCAGGCCAGCCAGGAAAGCGATACGGAGAAAACGCGCAATAGAGGGTGTCATGATGCCATAGTGTACCAGCAGCACGTAGTTGGGGTAAGCTGATTCCTCCGCATGACCACCCCTCTCTCCTCCATCCGAGGCCAATTTCCCCTCTTCAGGCGCGAGCCGGAACTGGCGTATCTCGACAGCGCCGCAACCAGCCAGAAGCCGGACGCTGTTCTTGAGGCGATGCGGGAATTTTACGAAACATCCGTCGGAGGAGCGCACCGCTCCATGCACCCGCTCGCGGAAAAAGCGACGGAGCGTTTCGAAGCGGCGCGAAAAACCGTTGCAAGGTTTCTGCATGCGAAGCACACGGATGAGATTGTCTTTACGAAAAACGCCACCGAAGCGATCAATCTCGTCGCCCATGCATGGGGGCGATGCATGCTGCACGAAGGCGACGTGGTCCTGCTCTCAGAACTCGAACACCACAGCAACGTCATTCCGTGGCTGCAACTTGCGGAGGAAAAAAACGTACGCATCGCATGGATCCGCATGGACCACGATGGGACGATTTCCCAAGCGCATCTACAACAATTGCTACACGAACATCCCGTCAAACTTTGCGCGCTCACGGGCTTGAGCAATGTGATCGGCGTCCGTCAGCCATTGGAACATTTGATCATGCAGGCGCATGACCGAGGAGCAGCCGTTCTTATTGATGCGTCTCAACTCGCAGCACACGACGAAATGAACGTGGCGCATCTCGACTGTGAATTTCTCGCATTCTCCGGACACAAACTCTACGGGCCAGACGGCATCGGCGTGCTCTATGCCAAACGTCAATTACTCGAAGCGATGCCGCCGTTTTTGGGCGGAGGCGGCATGATCCGCGATGTAACTATCAATGGATTTGCACCAGCCGATCCCCCACAGCGCTTCGAAGCAGGTACGCAACCGATCTCCGGAGCCATCGGCCTGGCAGCGGCGCTGGAATGGGCCGCGCACTACTCGTGGCATGATCGCCTCGCACATGAACAACAACTGATGCGTGTTCTTCATGAAACACTTGCCTCGCTTCCCGGCATTACCATCCTTGGAAACATAGACCCTGAGGATCGCCGCGGATGCATCAGCTTCACCATGAAAGGGGCGCATCCTCACGATATCGCCGAGCTACTCGGATCCCAGAATATTTGCGTGCGCGCCGGACAACACTGTGCACAGATTCTGCATCAAACACTCGGCATTCCTGCATCGGTGCGCGTGTCGCTTGGGATGTATACGACGGAGGAGGAGATTCGGAAGTTGGGAGAAGTGTTGAATGGAGTGCAGAAAAAACTGAAGATTTAAGGGTCGTATACTCGTTACTGGTATACTCGTATACTCGTGCGTGACCCGTAAAATTTTGCACGAGTATTCGAGTAACGAGTATACCAGTACACGCCATATGGATCTCTACGCCGAGAACATCCTCGATCACTATCGCACTCCGCGCCATAAAGGCACCATTGCGGAGGCAACCGTGACGCACGGCGAAAAAAATCCGAGCTGCGGCGATGCGCTCGCATTGTCTCTGCGCATGGAAAACGAGGTGATCCAGGAAGTCGCCTGGGAAGGAGAAGGGTGTGCCATCAGCCAAGCCGGAATGTCGATGCTCGCGGAAGGACTGCTGGGCCTGACCGTGGCGCAAGCGGCCGCACTCGACCGAGATCACATCCTTGCGCTGCTCGGCGTTCCCATCGGACCGCGCCGCATCAAGTGCGCTCTGCTCGCGCTTCATACGCTCAAAAACGCATTGCGCACGTTAGAAGGCAAGCCTTTACAACTTTGGCGAGAAACGTTGGAATCCGCTGAAGAGGAATAAAATGGCTTGTAGCCGGAAGATCGCCCATTTAGACTGCCTTTCCATAAACGAAACATGCCGCCCTAGCTCAGTGGTAGAGCACGTCCATGGTAAGGACGGGGTCGTGGGTTCAATTCCCATGGGCGGCTCCATTCGATTGCAAAAAACCCTGTCCACCTAAGGCAGACAGGATAATGAGACGTGTGCCGCTTACAGACGCGGCAGGAACTCGAACGAAAACGACTTCTCTTCCAGGGAAATCTTACAATCCCCCAGATCGAGAAGATTGGCCTCCGCGAGGATCTTCGCGAGAAACTGACAGTTCTCCGCAGATCCTGGCATGCCTTCCGTCACGCGCAGCGTGTAGATCTTGGGGCTGCGATACACTTCGATAACGCCCCCCGGCGAGAAGCGGATGATGTCACCCACTTGCAGTGCCAGCACCTCGGGACTCAGCATGGACGCCGTAAAGGTGCAGCGCCACAGATCCGACGAGAGACTGATATCCATCTCTCCGAATCCCAGCTCGCGCGTGCCGGCCACCAGCGCACAGAGCTGCACGAACTGCTGCATGGTCTCGAGTTCGAGCGGATGCTTGTCATCGTGGCTGCCGTACTCCAGAGCACAGCCATCGCGGCAGAACTTCACCAGATGATCTCGCCAGTAATAGATCATGGTGTCTCCTGCCTGAATGACCGTAGGCACGGACCGGCCGTTTCGGACTTCGATCATGTCATCTCCCCCGTGAACGGTTCGAAAGAACGTCTTCTACGTGTAATGTAAAACATTTTATAAGTATATGCAAAGTAGGATCGATGTTATGCTCAGAATGCATGATCGTCATTATTTGTTTCGGCGCAGGATTGGAACACAGACCAAATGCCAAAGAACCATTTGAGTGGATCGGCTCACACACAGCCAAACGTGCGACAGCCGCTGCCACTCTCTGGCAGCAAGAACAAGATTCTCTGCTCATCTTCAGCGGAGGCAGAACCGCGGGCGCCCAGTATCCGTCCGAAGCGGAGGCGATGAGAGAGTATGTGTGCCGCGCGCCCTGGAATATTCCGGCCGCACATATTCTCACTGAAAGTGAATCGACCGATACGGCGGAGAACGTGCGCAATGTCGTGACGCTTCTTCGAGAAAAACATCTCCCGACTGATCATCTGATTTTGGTGGCAGGCCGGAAAAATGTGCAGCGGGCGACTACCTATTTCCGCGCCTACGGTTTGCATGTCACACCCCGTTCCGCAGCGGACATCCTTGGGGAAAATCCGGAAGAAATTACAACCGCAGACAGAGTGCGAGAAGCAGGATTGCGTCTGCTGCAACATCTCGATCCCAAAGGATCGCTCGCAACGCGGTTTGTGCATTGGCAACGGAAGCACTGACAGATACGGGCCACAACGTCTTCACAACCCTACTGCAGCCACCAACATCTCAAACGCCCACAACACCGCTCCCATAATCGTGTGTACCCACTGCGAGAGAAACGGGATGGGCAAGAACACAAGTGCAAGAAGAATGAACGGGCCGTAGCGCATGAGCGTTTCATACTGATCTTCAAGATGATACGGAATGAAGAGACGCAGCATATTGGAACCGTCGAGCGGCGGAATCGGGAGTAAGTTGAACGCCATCAATCCGAGATTCACAAAGAGCGAGCTGCCGAGAATTTGCGCGAGCACGCGCACGCCGGGGGAGGAATCACTCATTGGAGAAAGCAGATCCATGATGGAAAGCGACTGCGTATTGGTCAGGAACACCAATCCGATAAACGCGATGAACGCCAGCAAGAGATTCATCACCGGGCCCGCAAGCGCCACAAGAGCCATCTGCAATTTTGGTTTGCGGAAATAGCCGGGATTCACGGGCACCGGCTTGGCCCATCCGAAGCCGACAAACAAGAACATCAGCGCACCGATGAGATCAAGGTGTGCGATAGGATTGATGGTCAGCCTGCCCTCCCGTTCCGGCGTCGGATCTCCAAAACGATGTGCCGTAATCGCATGTGCCCATTCGTGGAGGGAAATGGCGATCAGGATCGCAATGATGTAGGTGGGATTCAAAAATGTCATAGCGCAAGTATAGCGTAAATATAGGGCCTCATTGAGAAGTGAGTAGTGAGTAGTTTGTAGTAGGTAGAAATGTCAAAAAAACTACTCACTACCCACTACAAACTACTCACTCAAAGCCAGCAAGTTGCTGTTGACGCCCATCCTGCTACCAGCTAATCTTGCCGTCCCATGGCACGTAGATGCGTCAAAACCGGCAAAGGAACCGCTTTCGGTAACACCCGAAGCCACTCGTTGCGTTCCACGCGCAGAAGCTTCCGCGCAAATATCCAAAAGAAGCGCATTTTTGACCCTAAAACAGGTGAATACAAGACCATGAAGGTGTCCACCAGCTATCTCCGCACGCTGGCCAAAAGAATGCAAAAGGGCCTGAAAGTGTAAGTTGATGGTCAATATCCCTTCATCTGAACCTGAACAGATTGAGCAGCCGCGCCGCCAATTGGTCGCGGTTCTTGTCGTACGCGACCGTAAAGTCCTTCTCGTTCACAACATCAAGCACGGCCTCCGCATTGAGCCGCCAGGCGGCAAACTCGAACCCGGGGAAACGCCGGAAGACGCCGCCAAGCGCGAGACACAGGAAGAGCTAGGCATGAACATTGCGATCGGGTCCCTTCTCGGCATCTATCAGACCCACACCCCTGAAGGCACGTTCACGGTACACACCTACCTCTGCTCAAGCAGCGATGACCCGGTCCCGGATCTGGAACCGCACAAGATCGGCGGTTTCCACTGGTACACGCACGACGAGCTGCGCAATCTCGAAGCACTGGTCCCGAATATGCAGGCAGCATTACAGGATCTCGCGGCACATCTACGCTGAACCGACTAAAGAAACGATCTTCTCCCCTCTTTGATCTCCGTGCGATGATGTTTTTCTTGAAGCATTTTTTCTTTCGCCCGTCGCGAACGACGCTGTTTTTGTTTTCGTAACTTAAAAATTTTCTGCGAGAGCTTCGACTCTTTTCCCTTTTTGTGTTCCTCAATCTTGAGAATCAGCAGCTTATAGGCAGAAGCCCTGTTCCGACTCTGTTCGCGATGCTTCTGCATCCGCACTTCGATGCCTGTGGGCACATGGCGAAGATGCACGACGCTGCTGGTTTTGTTTACCTTCTGCCCTCCGGCTCCGCTCCCCTTCACGAATTGCTCCTCGATATCCTCGGGACGAAGATTCAGCTGCATCGCCAACGCAAGTAACGGCGGAGAGAGCTCGACAGGAAACTGCATGAGCCGACTATACCGCAGACAATCAGCTCGGTGTATTGCGGGCGTAGAATTCCGCAGTCCATTGCTTGATGAGCCCGAGAGTCTCGAGCAGCGCCTCTTTCACCGTTTCATGCTCCATGGCAAACACATGAAAATCCTGCGTGGGTCGGAAGCGATCTTGATACGCTTTCTGCACCGCACCCGACCCGTAGCCCACTCCGGACACAAGGAAATAAATCCCCGGATCCTCTTCGATTTGCCGGATGATCGGCTCCAGAAGGTCGTGATTCCCCACGCCGTCCGTCAGCATCATGAGAATTTTGAGCGCGTTCACATCGTTCTTTTCCATTTCTTTATACACGAATTTCAGCGCTCCGCTGTCGTTGGTGCCTTGCCCCACGCTCGTCTCATGAATGATGCTCTCGAAGCCTTTGAGAAGCGTCTTCTCGTCCATCGTTTCTTGAAACGGCACGACCACTTCGGGCGTGTCGGAGAACGTCACGACTTCGAGCGAAAGGGGGGGCGGCCAACTGAAAGGAATGTTGTAGTTCGATGCGTTGTGCTTCAATTCCTGTTGAATATTAAAGCAGGACTTCGCGATAACGGTGTAATACGCCAACGTTTCTTCGATACGGTGCTTCATGCTTCCGGACGTGTCGATGCACGGGTAAAGCTGCAACACGCGCGGATTGCGGAACGTCTGGTATCCCTCCATCGTGTCGGGGTCTTCCTCCCCCATTCGGATACGCATGTACGTTTCAAATTCCCGGCCCGGCGTGATCATGTAGCCCTCGGAAAATCCCGTACGCGGTTCCACTTGAAAATCACGCAACACGAATTGCGAGAGCGCCCTGGTGAACTCTTTGATGACATCCTCCCACTCTTTACAAATATCGAGATAGAGACGATACGTTTTTACGTTAACGCCAAGCTCGGCCGCTTTCTGTTTGATATATTCTTCCTCTTCCGCATTCTGGCTTTGCATCAAGTCATCCATGCGTTTGCGCTGTGCACCGATATCTTCAGTCAGATCTCTGGGCGGAGGCTCTTTCTGTTCCGTTGAAGGCTGTCCTTCCGCCTCTCCGGGCTTGGTGATGCGATCCGCGCGATCACAAGTATCCCCGACACGATCGCTGAGTTCGCCCGATTTTTGGGTCGTATCGCCGCCGGCGGCGGAAAGCTTGTGCATCTCCTCTCGAATCAAATCTCCGACGATACCGACGTATTTGAGGAACAAATGTCCTTTCATCTCGCCGCGGGTCGCGGGGCTGCGGAGCTCACTGAACAGCTGCCGCACTTCCGGCATGCGCTTGGCAAGCGACGGAGCCATCCACGCCTCGTCCGGCCATTGAAAAAATGGCGCGACGAGCGATGCCTGCATAAGCTGGGACCACGCTTCCATCTTGCGAAATTCCTCTTCCGACCACGGAAACAGCTGACGATCCGACTCTTCGTATGCCTGCAAACGCGTCCCGTCCGGATCCATGTGCTCAAAAAAGAGATGCGCACGATTATAGGAAAGCGCGCTGCGCATCATTTTTTCCGCAGGCAGATTGCGGCAGCAAATGGTTTCAAGCAATACGTCTGCGAGGATATTGAAACACGTATGCACGAGCTTCGCTTTGTCAGCCAGGTTCGGAGGTAAAAATTGCTCTCCTTCCGCCGCCTTGGCAAAGCGCAAACACGAATGCTGGAACCGCTCAACTTCAGGATGATGATGCCCCAGTTCATGCAGCATGATCGCGAACACGCGCGCCTCGCCGATCGTGTGCACCGTCACGGGATGGTAATAGATGACGAGCCGCTGCGGTGCATCTTTGTCCGGCTGCGAGATGATCGTGGCATAGCCGCTGCTCTCCGTATTGGGATCGGACGGGCGCAATTCCGCACTGTCCACCCCTTCGCAAATCGGGCGCAACAATTCGATATGCAGATCACTGAGAATCTCCGGGAGACGGGTTGGATTGCGCGGCCGTTCAGGAGAGGATTCGGACATCGTTTAGAATTGACGAATGGGAGGATACGGCACCACTTTGGGTTCGAAGAAATATTGCAGCACATCATTGACGCTCATGCCGCGAACATCCGCGATCGTGCGCATGCAGCGCACAAAAGGAATGCACACGTCGGATTCTTTTTCGCCCCCGAATCCTTCACGCAGCAAGCCGGACGCAAGTGATACGAGTTCGGTGAGCTCTTCCGTGGGAATAGCATGCAATTTCGCGAGTGCCCCCGCTTCGCGCAACAGACGCTGCACGGCGCCATACTGCTGAACGAGTTGGGGCATCTGTGCGATTTCGGCAGGCGGACGGGCAATGACGCGCCCTTGCGCCGCCTCTTGATTGGCACCGCCACCGAGATTGTCGCGCATCGCTTTAAATTCCGCTTGCAGCTCTTTCTTGCGGCTTTTCACTGAACGGTCCACCGCGGTTTTCACCACATCTTTATGCTCTTCCTCCGCCGTCAACTCGCGAGCCACCATCAACGACTGGGCAGGCAGGTAATCGACCATATCGGTCAACACCATACATTCATCCATGTTGAGATCACGCGTTTGCTTGGACCATTCTTGCAACGTCCTCATGACACGCAAGGCCGGCGCGATACGGTCGCGCACAATACGTTGCATATCTTTTCCAATGCGCACACGGTCCTGCTCCGCAGAAGCTCCCGGTACATCTTGCAGCTGCTTAAGACGCTCGTGAACATCTACGAATTCAGTATTTGCGAGCACCTTACCCCAGTAATCCATCATCGTGCACATCCACTGCTGATCAACTTTGACGGGCAACGCATTGGCGGAAGCTCGCTGCAAAATTTGAATGTGCTCGGGAGCCTGTTCAGGATCTTCGGTACATGCCGTCACCAAGCTCTGCAAATATTCTTCCAGCCCCGCAGGAATTTTCTCCAACTGCTTTGCACCGTTCGTTTCCAAATACACTTCGAGCAGCATTCCCCATTCCTGAGCGCGTAACAATTCAGCCTGACGCTTGCTGATGGCGCGTGCGATCTCCGGCGTCATACCCATCGCCGCTGCGCGCTCCAGTTGCGCGAGTTGATGGAGATATTCCTCGGTGTCTTTGCCGTGAACCGGACATGCCGTCACGCCGCACGCATGGCAAGAACCCGCATGCACTCCTTCGGCCCTGGTGTACTGCGTATCTTGGAATTGCTCGAATGTTTCCGCCGCCTGCTCGGTATTCCCCGAGCCGGAAGTACGAAGCTGATCGATCGTTTTTTGCAAACGCTGATGCACCGGACCCGACAACAACCCCTTCACGCGCGTACCGACGTTGCGCAGCACGCCGGAGCCCATCAACCATGCCAGCACCACTTCGACTGTTTCCCCGTATTGATCGATATCGGCAGCCAGCGGTTCAACGATGGATTCCCAAATCGCGGTATCCAAATTCACGCCCTTCAAGTCTTCGTCTTGGGATCGAGGAAGCAAACGATTGCAAAGATCCTGCAGCGTGCGAATCGAGAGGTTCGGCATTTTGCGATTGCGACGGCGCAGCGTGGAGATGATATGCGGCAACACGCGGCGGACGAGGAAGTCGAGACGGTACGCGGTGTCGTCATCCAATTCGAAACGGCCTGTCGTAGAATCGGAGAGGCGCGGCCAGACGAGGGTCTCCAAATACTCCTTGAATTGATTGCCTTCCGGCGTTTCCTGGAATTCGACGCCGTCATCGATCGGCGCTGTTTCTTTTTTGCGCTGATCACGCAACGGGATCGTGATCAATCCTCCGCCGAAGCGGCTCTCCCACGCCGCGGAAATTCCCTGGTTGCGGTACGCCGCTCCCACGTTCGCCGTGCCGTTGATCGAGAAGGTCTTGGGTACGCGGAACCAGATGCCGCTGATCGGTTCCTGGAACCACCCCTTCAGATCGCCGGGAGTCGTGCGTTCATCCGGAGGCAAGCCCGCTTCTTCATCCGTTGCGGGAATGGTCGTCATGAGACCATTGACGAACGGCGCGTTGGCAATGTCGAGGTACGTGAATTCTTCGAAGCCGAACGCGCTGTTGGGTCTCAGCAAGGTTTTGGCAAGGAGGCCGAAGACGACGCCGCGCTGACGAACGTGGGTCTGCAATGCTTCGGCGATGCGGTTCCCGCGCGCATCTTTAAGCGGCGCCGCCAGTGCTTGCCGGGCATTGGCAAGACGCTGCGTTGCGCGCGGATTTTTGATCTGGTCCCAATCAATGCCTGCCTGCTGACACAACTCCGGATGTTGCGTATAGAAACGGAGGAAGTCGCGATGCGTCATCGTCTCAATCGCATCGATGACATCATCAAGACTCCGGAACGATTCATCCTGCAACGCCGGGCGCGCCATGAGCGTGGCGGCATTGCTGATGCGCGACATGTCCGCCGTGACCAAGTGGATGCCGACTTCCGCGAAATAGTGCTTCAAGATTTCGGTCTTTCCCCAGCCCGGAGGACCAACGAGCGCCACACCTGTTGAGCCGCGCATTTTGTTCACGTTGATTTCGCGATGAATGCGGTTGAGCAATACCACCGTCGAAGGACCTTCGATGATTCTGTCTCCGCGCTCGGCCGCCTGCGCATAGGCCACGTGTTGCGCACGCACCCACTCCGCCTGCACGCGCTCGTCACCCCACATTTGGCGCATCAATGTCTTGAGACGATGCTCCTCGGAACCACCTTCAGTTTGCACGATCAAGCGCGAGAAGGCCGCCATGCCCGGAATATTCGCGCGCAACGACCGCTGCGCTCCGCCGAGCGTGGCAGCCATCTCATCGCGGCGTGCTTCAATGTCTTTGTGCAACCCGCGCAAATGCCGGAAGTTCGCGAGTGTCGGCTCCACATCCTTACCCGGTTCGTACGTCACTTCATGATTGAAGCGACTCTGTTCCCGCGAAGCGCTGCGCAAATGCCCGCCGTGCTCTCTCAGTAATCGCATGATGTCGCCGCGCACTTTTCGCCTCCCCTGCAGAATGCTCTCCTTCATATCCTGCAAATCTGGGTGCGCCTCGAGGAGTTCGCTGGATATGTATTGCTCCACGGATGCACGGAATCCTGCGAGAAGAATTCCCACGATTTCCGGCTCGACGGCCATGCGCTTTTCCGACGTATCGTCGAGATGCGCCGCGGCATCTTCCGCAAGACTCGTCTGCAAGATGGCAGCAGTGGGATCCCGCTCGAGCAATGCGTACAACTCGTCGGTGACGACGGTCGGAGCGGCGGCGACAGAGGCTTTCTTGGACATGGGAGAAAGAGAAAAAAATGAAGAAGATCAATCGTTATCGAAACCGTACAAGTGCAGATGTTCACGATGCACTTTTTTGGGGAGGGTTTTCGGACGAATGCGGTACTGCGTGCGAGACGTGCTTGCATCAAACAACCGCACAAGCTCAGGCGTGGAGATGCCCGCGCGACGACACTCTTGCAGCAAGCGCTGCCACGGGCGCTGGCCGTTCACCGGCAGTAATGAGTCGTGCTGCTCGCTGATGCTGAATCCTTGCAATTGCCCGGCAAATAAACAGCGAACGAATCCGCTGAAGCACGCGAGCGTTCTGCGCAGCAATTCAAGACGCTCCGTATCGCTCACGCTCGGACTCTGCTGGACAAAGAGTTCAGACGCTTCCGCCAATGCTTCATCGGGGTAATCATTGCTCTGTCCGGCAGCGCGGTACTGGACGCCATCGGCATCCACGAGCGGATAATCGCTTTGAAAATGCTGTTGATAGTGATTCAACTCCGCGATCAATGTCGCTTCATCAAAGCCTCTCTCAACGCCGAATTCGTGCAATCGTTCTTCAAACTCCCCGGAGGTAACGGGAACCCGCGTGCTGTTGGCGCTATAGAGCGGCGCCGTATCGTGGAACCAACGTCGGTGACGTTGCGGCAACCTGCCTCCGAATTCGGCGCGGAACGCCCGCCAGATTCGTGCCAAATCCTTCGGGAGGAATTCATGCGCGCCGGTAATCTCCGGTCTCTCGTCGGAACGGCCGGGAAATTCGCGCCCCTTGATGTGATCGGGATGCCCCCAACGTGTTACCTGGAACGCATAAGCAAGCCTGCCGAGCACCTCCAATACGCGCGTGTCACTCATAAATTCTTTTGAGTCACGAGGCAAATCGCCGGCACCCTCCAGCATTGCGGAGATATCTTCCACCCATTGGCGCTCCATGTTCCTCGGCAGGCGGAACCATGCTGTCTGCGCATCGTCATCAACCACGAGATCCATTCCCCAAATGCGAAAACGTTGGCGCGGATCGCCGGAACTTTCTTCCTCAGTCTTCCTTCGCCGGTGTTCCTCATATTCTCCTTTTTCACGATTCACGTTGAATCCGCACGTATTGAGAATGTTGCGGAATTTCCCGCGGAATTTCGTATCGAGCTTGTCGCACGCGAGCACCACCATGTCGTCAGCATAGCGTCCGTACACTCCCTGCTTGCCGAGCAAACGTCTCAACGCGAAATCGAAACGCGTGCAGACGATGTTGGAGAGGACGGGGCTCGCGGGAGAACCCTGCGGCAAATGTCCTTCGTAGCAACACACTTCGGCAATCACTTCGGCGATTCTGCCGACTTGCAAGTTGGGGAGTTTCGGCCCCTTCTCCCAATCGTGCAAAATGCGCGTGAAGAAATGCTCGCGCAGCGCCTCTTCCACTTGATCGCGCGTGATAGAGCCGAACTGGTTTTCAATATCTTCTTGGTACACCGCCTTGATGGGCCCGCGAGCGGGATGCTCTTCCGTTCCCACGTACATCGTGTCGATCATGCCGCGCAATCCTTGTTGCGCGCTGTTGTTCAGCACGAAGCCGCATACGCCCGGCGCGACCCATGCATGATTCAGCACCAACGAAATTTGCTTCTGCACGAATTTCAAAATTTTGTTGGGCTCATCGATTCGGCGCATTTTGCCGTTGCCTTTTTCAATATATTGCGTGCGATACAGAGCCCCTGGCCGTGTGCGCAACTGCTCGAGAATACTGAGCAGGACACCGCTCGCTTCCCACGGCGCCGTAAACGGCCGTTGCAATAATTGCGAGCAATACTCAAGGGTTTCCTCGCTGGGCATACTGTTAAGACTCATAATGCGTCGCCGGAAGAACGTTGGAAAAGTCGAAAAAAATCCGGAGAGATGCCTCTCCCCGGGGAGATCCAATTCGTGGATCCCTTTTTCGCTGAAATCCCATTTCAGGGAAAAAGGGTCGGTCACTCATGTTAGCTCAGTTGCGGCTTGGAGCGAATGCGACAGGCCGAAACGAGATTAACCTGAGTGATCGAGAACCACCCAGACCGGACAGCCTCACGACTGTCCATACCTCCTCCATCCGGACACCGGATGATTGTGAAGCGGAGGTCAGCCCCGCAGCACTTGCGTGTGCGGAGTGAGTTCCAAGGAACTAAGCAATTGGATCTAGAGTATTGAAGATGGATTATCATGACATGTCAAATATCGAAGAATGGAATCTGCCAACAACAAGTGGTTGGGCACGTACAATCCGGGAGAGCGAGCCCTCCCGGGGTGATCCAATTCGTGGGTCTGGGTCACAATGAATGCGTAGCATTGATTGTGACGCCGTGAGCTTCGGGCGATACGCCGGGGCAGCCATAAGCGAAGCGAATGGCTGAACCCAAAGTAGTCGCTCGAAGGTCAAAGCACAGCAGACTGGAGACCTCGCGGTCATCCATACCTCCTCCATCCGGACGCCGGATGATCTTTGGCGAAGGTCAACCCCGTACCACGATGGGTACAGGGTGAGTTCTCGTGAAAGAACTAAGCAATTGGATCTAGAGCAGTAAAGATGATTTTTTGTACTTGTCAAAAATCCGGGAGAGAGAACTCCCCCGGGGCGATCCAATTCGTGGTACACAGGCACTGACAACGCTTTGTCAGTGCCTGTCAGGGCGTCGTCGTACGAAGAGGGTATGCCTCGAGCGAAGCGAGGGCACCCTCAAGTGCGACAAGCCCTGCTAGCCAGTCCGACCGGATAACCTCGCGGTCATCCATACCTCCTCCATCCGGACGCCGGATGATCTTTGGCGAAGGTCAACCCCGTACCACGATGGGTACAGGGTGAGTTCTCGTGAAAGAACTAAGCAATTGGATCTAGAGTATTGAAGATGGATTATCATGACATGTCAAATATCGAAGAATGGAATCTGCCAACAACAAGTGGTTGGGCACGTACAATCCGGGAGAGCGAGCCCTCCCGGGGTGATCCAATTCGTGGATCCGAATGCATAAAGAAAACGAGTTTTCTTTATGCATTTGGTCGGCATGGCTGCGTTATTAAGTTGCGGCTCTGAGCGAAGCGAAGGGCCGGAACGACATAACGCATGCCTTCCGAATGCCAACAAGACTGAACGGTCTCACGACCGTCCATACCTCCTCCATCCGGACGCCGGATGGTCTTTGGCGAAGGTCAGCCCTGCACTACAAGAGTGCAGGGTGAGTTCTCGTGAAAGAACTAAGCAATTGGATCGGCGATATTGAATGCGGATTGCATGAATATGTCAAATACCAGTACGTGAGAATGCGCCAACAACTAGTTGAACTAAAAAAATCCGGGGAGAAGCATCTCCCCGGAATGATCCAATTCGTGGAATCTTGTCGTTGCGAAGTTTTGGAAAAAACTTTGCAACGAGAAGTTGCAGGGCTGCCTGGTTAGGCCTGCGGCACGGAGCAACGCGACGGGCCCTGGCTACCAAGGCAGCCGTGCAAAGAGCCAGGCAGACTGAACGATCTCACGACCGTCCATACCTCCTCCATCCGGACACCGGATGGTATTTATCGGAGGTCAACCCTGCACTACAAGAGCGCAGAGTGAGTTCTCGTGAAAGAACTAAGCAATTGGATCGGGGCGATTCAAGATGAAGGGTGTGGGTATGTCAAATGGCCCTGTACCACTCTCTGCCTTTGGCAGATCGGGTACAGGGCGCGCCATGAACCGACCGGCACTTGTTATATGAAAAAAGAGCAATTCCTGAATTACTCTTGTTTTGATTGCCGGTCTGGTTCATGGCGGAGAGGGAGGGATTCGAACCCTCGGTCCCCTTTCAGGGACACACGCTTTCCAAGCGTGCGCACTAGGCCACTATGCGACCTCTCCTTGGTTGGGGCAGCAGTGTACACAACAAAGGGCCATCTGCTCAATGTCAAACGGCCCTTCTTCTAAAACCGTGATTCGCTTACTTTTTCTTCGGAAGCTCACACTGGCAGGGGCAGCAGCTCCCCATCTTCTTTACGAAGAACAGGGATGCCACAAACACCAAGAGTGAGAGGGATCCGCTCATTGTGCCGAAGACGACAGGCACATCCTCCGTGCCGATATGCGCCATGACGACACCGACCAGCGACAAGAGAAGAACGAGATACCCCACAACCATCATAACAAGACCCGTGACTTTGCAGGTGGGACACGGACCGTTTTTGGATTTTGAAAACATACGAAACGGAAGGAAGGGAAGAGGTTCTCAGGATACTCTTCACGTTTTTTCCTCACAAGAATGCCACGCCCGTTCGAGCAAGTTTGTCAAACGATGTTGACATGCTCCGCACTGTTTTTAGAGAAGATACCGTGATGGGTTCGGCAACTTGCGGAGAATGACCTGCGCTCCATGCTCAAGCACTGCATACTGTTCCGCAAACACACTGAGAAAAGCATCGATCGCCGCACGAGGAGCATGAATGGGATTACGATCAATGGACCAATTGTAATCATCGAATACCAGTAGACCATGTACATGCAGCAAGTCCCAGGAAAGGACGGCATCGGTAAGAACATTCGACGCCATGTGAGAGCCATCAATGTAAATCAAATCAAACGAATCGAAGGGTAGCGTCCGCAAAACTCGACATGATTCCCCTTTGCGCTTGCTTGTTTTCTTTGCACCGCCCACCGCCTCAATGTTGGCATCAAAACATTCTTCAACACAAAAATCGGCGGGCAGATGACAGAAACGTTTTGAAATTTCATCCAGATATTCATTCTGCGTCGGGAACGCATCCACACAAGTAATACGCGAACTGGGATCTGTAAGAATATTCTGCAAAAGCCAGCAAGCACTGCGTCCTTCCCAGCTCCCTATCTCCAGTGCATGGATATTTGGCTTTCCGGCAAAAACAGCAAAATGCCGTTCCCAAGAGGGAATATGGACTGAAAACCAATCAGCTACGAATTGGGGCTGTCGAGCTGGGCTTTGCAACATGCGACGCAATCTTGCACCCTGAGTGCAAGAGGGTCAATTGACGAGCGATCTACCATGTATCCGGCAGCTCCGCTACCATCTCGGCATGAAGATTTCCCTGAACTGGCTTTCGGAATTCGTCGAGTGGCAAGAGACTGATCCGCAGGCGATCGCCGATCGTCTGACGCTGAGTGTTGCGGAAGTGGAGCACGTGAGTACAAAAGGAGCGCTGCTCGCGCACTGCTGTGTCGGCAAGGTTCTCTCGATCACCAAACATCCCAATGCCGACAAGCTTTCCTTGGCTGACGTGGAAACGGACAAGGGAACGAAGCGTGTGGTGTGCGGAGGAACGAACCTGAAGGAAGGCATGCTCGTCGCGTTCGCGCACATCGGTGCGACCGTGAAGTGGCACGGAGGAGAATTGATGACACTCGCCCCCGTCAAAATTCGCGGAGAGGAAAGCGAGGGCATGATTTGCGCGGCAGAAGAATTGGGATTGGAAGGAATGTTTTCCCCCTCGGAAGAAGATGGCGAACGCCCGATTGTGAACCTTGGGAAGATGAAGGTTGGAGCAGATCTGCGCAAAGCACTGGATCTCACCGATACGACACTCGACATTTCCAACACCGCGATCACCAACCGTCCCGATCTTTTTTCGCACAGTGGATTCGCACGTGAATGTGTGGCGGTCGGACTCGCGACCTGGAAGAAAGGCCAGCCGAAAACACCGAACGTTTCATTCTCGTCAGCCCCCCTTCCCTTCGCCATCAAATGCACGCGTGAGGAATTGGTACCGCGCTATGCCGCCTGCTGCTTGAAAGTACGTGAGCATGGCGAAACACCAGATTGGATGAAGCAACGCCTTGAGGCGGTTGGCATTCGCTCCATCAATCTGCCCGTCGATATCACCAACTACGTCATGATGGAAACCGGTGTCCCGCTGCATGCGTTCGATCGCGATCAGCTGCAAGGCAAGACACTCACGTTCCGTGAAACGGATGCGGGAGAAGCAGTCACAACGCTTGATGGCGTGAAGCGCACGCTTGATGAGGGCATCATCGTTTTTGAAGACAATGCGGGAATCTTCGATCTCTGCGGCATCATGGGTGATGCACGGAGCGCCACCACCGATGCCACGCGCTCGTTTTTCCTTCACGCCCCGTCCTTTAGCTCTCTCCACATTCGCAAGGCCATGCAATCGGTCGGCCATCGCACCGATGCCTCGACGATCTTCGAAAAAGGGGTGCCTCCCGTGATGGTCGAGCATGCACTCAAACGCGCGATCGAACTCTTTCTCGAACATTGTCCCGGTGCAAACATCGAATCGGAAATGCTCACCTGGGGCAGCGATGGAGAACCCGAACCAATCACGCTTTCACAGGACTATTTGAACGGCATGCTGGGAATGGAACTTCCCGCCAAAGAAGTGAAAGATATTTTGGAATCACTCGGGTGCACCGTGAAGTCCGATGCAAAGAAGCGCACACTGGTGATCACTCCTCCGCTCCATCGTCTGCGTGATCTGCGCATTCCGGCGGATCTTGTAGAAGAAATCGCACGCGTACATGGCTATGATCGTTCTCCGGAACAGACGCCCACGGCCCCCATTCGCATTCCCGTTCGCGATCTTCACACGCATCAACTTCGCAGAGCACTGAAAGGCGATGGCTATTTGGAAATTCTGCCTCTCTCGCTCGTCAGCGCAGAACTGCTCACGAAGTGCGGCATGGATCCCAAAGAAGCAGTGCGCATCGCTAATCCATTGAATGAAGATTTCGCGCTGATGCAAACATCCACGTTACCGCAGCTGTTGGTGCACGCGAAACAAAATATATTACTCTCGCACGGTCCGCTCAAAACCTTCCATCGCAGCCACGTGTTCCATGTCAAAAAACCGGAGCACACGGAACTCGGCCTGCTGTACGTCGCCAAACAAGAGACTGCGCTTATCGATGATCCGTTTTTACATCTCTCTCAGGATCTGACAGTAGCGCTACAAGAAATGGGCTATGAAGCGGAATATCGTACCGCAAAAGAGCATGCCGCCTACATGCATCCAGGGCGCCATGCGGATGTTATCGTCGATGGAAAGGCTGCCGGCAGCATGTTCGAAGTGCATCCCTCGATCCGGCAACGCTTCGGTTTTGAGCATCGTGCGGCGGCCGCAACCGTCAACCTTTCGCAAGTCCTTTCCAAAAAGCCGAACGAGAAATACGCCACGCCGATTCCACAATTCCCCGCCATCAGCTACGACGTCACACTGCCCTGGTCACAGGACAAAGAAGCGAATGCGCTGCTGCAGACATTGAAAGCGAAATCGGCACTCCTGGAAGAAGTGCGCGTCGCGGATCTGTATCAAGGCAAGCAACACACGTCCGGCGCGTACAACCTCACACTGCGCTTCACCTACCGCGCTGCGGACCGCACGTTGACGGAGGAGGAAGCGAAGAAGGAACACGAGAAATTACTCGCGGATATTAATCATTGAGAATACGTATACTCGTATACTGGTATACTCGTGCGCAACTCGTGACGAGTATGTACGAGTACACGAGTAACCAGTAACCAGTACACGACGCACCATGTCCATCGTCACCAAAACCGGCGATAACGGAACGACGGGTCTCTACGGAGGAGCGCGCGTTTCCAAAAGCGATCTTCGGATGCACGCCATCGGCACCGTCGATGAACTCAATGCACTGCTCGGTGTCATTCTCTCTGCCGCAACCGACGAAACCTTCTGCGCACTCATCACACGCATTCAGCATCAACTCTTTCATGTCGGCGCAGACCTTGCCACCCCTCTCCCGGGCCCCGCGAACGCCAAGCGCATCCAGCCTGCAGAAAGTCAGGAGCTGGAAACACATATACAGGAACTGGAGCGCACGCTCCCCCCTCTTACAGCATTCATTCTTCCAAGTGGCTCTTCTCTTGGAAGCCTTCTCCATCACGCGCGCACGGTATGCCGCCGGGCGGAACGGTGGGGCGTTGCCTTGCGCGAACAGGAAGTAATCAACGCTGACGTACTGATCTACCTTAATCGCCTGAGTGACCTCCTCTTCCTCCTTGCTCGCGCCGCCAACATCAATGCCGGGGCGGAAGAGACGAACGTGAAGTACTAGCTTTTAGCTGATAGCTTATAGAAAAAGGAATTTACCGCCTAAAAGCTGACTCCTATAAGCTATAAGCTCTAAAATCCCCTTGACGCTTCGGCGTTCGATTCTGTACTCTCCGTCAACCAAGTTTCCTTCCCTTTTCTCCCGTGCTCGGAAAACTCAAATGGCGTCGGCGTCTACGTAAACACGGTTTCCGGAGCCGTATGGCAACCAAAAACGGTCGCCAGGTTCTCGCACGCAGGAGATCCACAGGCCGCAAGCGCCTGACAGTGCAGAAAAAGAAGAAATAAAGGTATTTGAGGAATATCGCTTATTTTCAGCAACAATATGGGAAAGTGGATTAAGAACGAACGAGACGAGTTATTCAGTAATTTTGCCCTTTGTACGGCTGGTACTGTGCTCGTCGTATTGTCGCATCTTGAATTTATCCATGCGACTCCCCTCCTTGCTGAGTCCATGCGCGATATCGGTATCGCATGTTTCGTAGCATGGGGCATTAAGTACATCAATGAACGCTTTTTGCGACGAGAGCTGGCAGCATCTTTCAAAGAGCATCGAGAGCAAATCGCAAACGATGTTCTTCAGAGTGTCTTTGCACGACAAATTCCTGAACCTCTTTTTAATGAGCTGCGCCGCACAGTATTTAACGGCCTGCAATTCATGCGTGACCAATACAAGCTCACATACGATTTCACTGTTACGCCCGATGGAAAATTAAAGGTCACGATGTACACGATATTCTGGATGCAGAACGTATTGGGTATCGATACGATTTATCCATTTAAGTGGGGCATTGATCGTGATCCAAAATGGACTCGTTCCGAATTAAAGGCGTACTACAATTTTGATGGCGAGAACGGGAATGGGGATCGTGAAATTCCCCTGAATAACAGTGCCGCTATTGTGGATAAATTTGGAGATAAGCATGACGAATATCGTCATGACATTGCCTTTCCGAAAGATAGTACTTTGATTGTAAAAATGACACTCAGTCAGATTTATAACGACGTGAATTTAAAAAAAGATACACTCGAACACTTCTTTTTAACTCCGACTTCGAACGTCTCCGTAAAAGTTCTGGATTATCCTGCAAATATGACTTTGAAAATTTCGGAATTCAGCAGTGACGAATTCCAAGTGGTGCAACATCCGGCACCAGAAAAAATATTTTGGAAATACCCCGGCTGTTTTTATCCTAAACAAGGATTCATACTTTCCTGGGAAAGATCATGACAAGGCTCCTACAATTTGCTATACTGAAACCCATGCAAGGCAGAACGTACAATTAATACAGAAGATGGCCTAGACACTTGTAGGAGCAGCATTTACTGGCTC
>CAYUWH010000002.1:48531-72583 GCA_964448615.1 uncultured Candidatus Peribacteria bacterium | reverse complement strand
AATCTGTTCGCTACTGATCCACTTGCCCAGCTCGTCATCCGATGCGGCGAAGATCTGATCCACCGATCCGAATTGTTTCAGCAGAATTTTTTTTGTTTCCGGTCCGATGCCGGCAACGGTATCGAGGAGAGATCCTTTCATCGCGCGGGCGCCGCGCCGCTCGCGGTGACGATTCGCAAAGCGATGCGCCTCATCGCGCAGCCGCATCAACAAAAACTTCGCCGGGGAATCTTTGGCAAAGGGCACGGCGAACGATTCGTTGGGCAAGAAAATTTCCTCCTCTCTCTTCGCAAGGCCGATCACGGGAATCTCCAGCTCCAATGATTTCAACACTTCGACGACCGTGCTTAGCTGGCCTTTGCCACCATCAATCACCAATAGATCTGGACGCGATGAAAGCGAGCTATCCGCCTTGTGCTGCAGCACTTCATAGAGCATCGCGATGCATGCTCCGTCCGTAGTTTTTGCGCGCGTTTCCAAGAGCGTAAGCACAGCGGGAGGCGGCTTCACGATATAGCGAAACCCAATCTCGCTGTAGCGAGATTCCAAGCCGGGATGCACGAAGGCGTAGACCTTTCCCTTCTTCAATTTCTGCAACATCCGCCGCGCGAGCGCGAGATCGAGTTTATCTTTCGCGTGCTTCGCATCCGCCCAGAGCAGCGCCAATTCCATGATCCCCCCTTCGTGAAGATGCAGGCAGGTCCATGCCACCACTTTGTCTTGCCCTGAGTTCATCGAAGGGTCATCTGCTTTGGCGGTCATGCACTCCTTCGCATCGATAGCGATCCCGTCTTCGATCCCGAGTCCCGCTTTCAGTTCCCGCAACGCAGTCTCATCCGCCTTCACCGGTTTTTTGAACAACACGCCTTTGGCGGCCCACTTCTTCTCCTCCCGCTCTTCATCCAAATGACGAAGACGCCGCGTCAGCACTTCCTTGAGGGAACGGTAATCATCGATCATTCCCGATTTCATCGTATGAATCGTGAACGAGCGATATTCGGCGTTCGCGGGTTTTCCGCGCTTCATGACCACCATGCTGCCGACTGTTTCGGTGCCGCCATGATGGGAGATGTCGTACCCCTCGATGCGCTGGGGTCCTTCGGGAAGATGCAACTTCTCTTTCAATTCACCAAGCGCCTCCTCCGTATTGCGCGTTTCGGACTCCCATTTGATCTCCGCCTGCTTCGCTTTCTGCTGCGCGTTCTTCTCCGCGAGTTCGAGCAGCTTCGATTTGGTGCCGCGCTCGGGAATGTGAATGGCGACTTTGTGATTCGCCTGCAATGAAAGCCATGCTTCCATCACCGCACGTTCCGGAATGTCCTCTCCGATATACACGGCACTCGGAAACTCCGCGCAGTCTTGGTAGTACTGCGGCAAAAATTGCTCGAGCACTTCGGCGATACTCTCCACCTGTCCGCCCAAGGCGAAGCTACTCTCGCCGATCACCTTGCCGCCTCTGCGCTGGAAGAGCGAGACCTGCGCGCGGTTGCTAAGCACCGCCACGCCGATGAAGTCTCCGTCTTCTCCTGACGTATCGGACACGAGCTGCTTCTCCTGTAATTCATCAATGTGCTTGAGCGAGTCGCGGAGTTCGGCAGCGCGCTCGAACTGCTTATTGATCGCCGCCTGTTTCATGCGCTCCTGCAACAATTCCTTCACGGCATCGTGATCGCCTTTGAAAAACCGCACGACGCCCTCGATGGATTCTTTGTAATATTCCTCCGGCGTTTTCCGCCCGATGCACGGCGCGGAACATTGTCCGATGTGATGATCCAAACACGGCGTGGGTCGGTCGCGGTGGGTGCAAATGACGTCCAACGGAATACCCCTCATCCCCGACCCTTCCCCCTGAGGGGGAAGGGAGACCACTGCGCCAGAATGTTCCCCCTCTCCCTCAGGGAGAGGGGTTAGGGGTGAGGGGGAAACGCCCAATTCAATCCCCATTTTGCACGTCCGGAACGGAAAAATTTTTCGCAATACCCCCAATGCCTCGCGCACCTGATACGCGGACGGTTTGGGCCCGAAATATTTGGCACCGTCTTTTTCCATTTGGCGCACCACATCGACGCGCGGATAGGTATCCCCCATCGTGATCCGGACGTACACGTAATTTTTATCGTCCTTCATCAGCACGTTGTACTTCGGCCTGAGCTCTTTAATGAGATTTGTCTCGAGCACGAGCGCCTCCAGTTCGCTGTTTACCACGGTCACATCGAGATCCGCGATCTGTCCGATCAGTGAGAGCTTCCAGGGACCGAGGCTTTTATCGGGGTTCTTTTGGACGTAGTTTTTGAGCCGCGCACGGAGATTCTTGGCCTTCCCCACATACAACACCTCTCCCTTGGCATTCAGCCATTTGTATATTCCTGCCTCCTGAGGCGCTTTGGCGACGCGTGCGCGGAGGGAAGCCAGGGGGTCGCTGGGAGGTTTGGGCATAGCGAAATGATAGCGGATCGCGCATTCGTATACTGGTTACTCGTATACTCGAATGCAAGCTATAGGCACGAGTAACCAGTATACGAGTATTCGAGTACACGACGTACATTGACTTTTCCCGCTTCCAACGTACTCTTTGACACGTTTCTTCCTTGCTTTCCTCTTTCATTATGGACTCTCTTTTCCTCGAACTTTTTGCTCCCGTGATCGCCGTGATCGGCTTGGCGTATAGCCTCGTCTTCTGGCGCGCAGTCACCGCAGCCGGCGACGGCACGCCCGGCATGCAGAAAGTGGCATCCGCCATTTCGATCGGCGCACGCGCCTTCATGAAGCGCCAGTACCGCACGATCGCCATTCTCTCGGTTGTCGTTGCTGTCGGCATGGCCGTCATATACGGACTCACAGGCGGTGAGTTCGGCTGGATGCACGGGATGCAAGTCGCAGGAGCCTTCCTTCTGGGCGCATTGCTCTCCGGACTCTCCGGCATCATCAGCATGGTGGTGGCAACAAAAGCAAACCTCAAGACCGCAAACGCCGCACACGACGGCATGAACGCCGCGTTGCAGATGTCCCTGCGCGGAGGAACGGTATCCGCCATTGTGATCACCGCTCTGAGCTTGCTTGGTATCAGTGGACTCTACCTCTTCTATAAGCTCGCCCTCGGCGTCGAAGCACAGAACGTCCCGGCCCTCATTATCGGTTACGGCTTCGGTGCGAGCTTCGTGGCTCTCTTCGCCCAGCTCGGTGGCGGTATTTATACAAAGGCCGCGGACGTGGGTGCGGACTTGGTCGGAAAGATCGAAGCAGGAATTCCGGAAGATGATCCCCGCAATCCGGCAGTGGTGGCGGACTTGGTGGGAGACAACGTCGGAGATTGCGCAGGACGCGGCGCGGATCTGTTTGAATCTATTTCCGCAGAAAATATCGGAGCACTCATTCTTGGTGTTGTGCTCTGGAGCACGTTCGGTCTCGGCGGCCTCTTCTTCCCGCTCGTCGTCGGCGCATGCGGCCTTGTCGCAAGCGTGATCGGTGTCTACTGCGTGAAAGCGAAGCACGGTGAAATGCCAATGAAAGCGATGATCCGCGGCTTCTGGGTCACCGTCATCCTGATGGCGCTCGCCTTGGCAGGCGCCACGTACTGGCTGCTCCAGGATCCGCAAAACAGCAGCAGCTGGATGTACTTCTTCTTCGCAGGTCTCACGGGTCTCGCAACCTCCATCGCCTTCGTGTATCTGACCGACTACTACACCGGCAAGCAGTATCGCCCGGTGCAGGCTATCGCTCAGGCTTCGACGACGGGTCACGGCACGAACGTGATCTCCGGTACGGCAGTCGGCATGGAATCCGTCGGACTCTCGGTGCTCACGGTGTGTGCCGCCTTGTTGATTTCGTATTGGTGCGGCTTGCAGACGGGGATCGCAAGCGGCGGACTTTATGGCACCGCTGTCGCAACGATCGGCATGCTCTCCGTTGCCACGTACATCCTCTCGATGGATATGTTCGGCCCGATTACGGATAACGCCGGTGGCATCGTGGAAATGTCGAACTCTCCTCAGGCTATCCGCGATGTGACGGATGAATTGGACGCAGCAGGCAACACCACAAAAGCTCTCACGAAGGGGTACGCCGTCGGCTCCGCTGCACTCGCCGCCTTCCTGCTTTTCTCCGCCTACCAGACTGAAGCGCATCTGGCATCCGTCGATCTCTCGAAGGTCGAAGTCTTCGTCGGCGGCTTCCTCGGCGCGATGGTCATCTTCTTCTTCACCTCGCTGACCATCCGCTCCGTCGGACGTTCCGCCGGTGTGATCGTGGAAGAAGTTCGCCGCCAGTTCCGTGAGAAGACCGGCATCATGGCCGGAACGGAAGAGCCTGACTATGCCGCAGCCGTGGATATCGCCACGCGCTCCGCACTCCAGGAAATGATCCTCCCGGGTATCGTCGCGGTTGCCGCTCCGATCGCAGTGGGACTCTTGCTCGGCGCAGAAGCCGTGGCCGGACTCCTCATGGTCGGTACGATCGCGGGCATCATCCTTGCCGTGTATTTGAACAACGCCGGTGGCGCATGGGATAACGCGAAGAAGTACATCGAAGGCGGTGCGCACGGCGGCAAGAAGAGCCCCGCGCACCAAGCTGCCGTCACGGGTGACACGGTCGGTGATCCGTTCAAAGATACTGCCGGTCCTTCGCTCCACGTGTTGATCAAACTGTTTGCGACGTTGACCCTCGCACTCGCTGCGTTGTTTGTCTAAGAAAATCTTGAAATCGTTCAAGCAGGCCCCCGGAGTCCGGGGGCCTTTTTAGTCTGCCATCGTCTCAGGCCAGGGGCTTGAGGATGATGGTGAGAGAAATCGTGTTCCCGTCCTCAGTGATTGGAACAACCTGCGCGATGCGCCCGATCAGCTCCGGTTTCTCCTGAAGCCAAAGATGGAAACGTTCCTGCAGCAAGTAGGGATTGAAACTCGAGCTTTTCGAACGCATCACGATAATATTGCCCTGGCTTTCATGCAGAGCACTTACATTGATACTGGTCTGCGCATCATCTCGATTGCTCATGGCAAATCTCCTAAAGAACAGGGTTGCCTAAAAAAATTAGAGAATTTTTTGTATTTGGCAAATTCATGAAAACCGTATACAGCTGACCTTTGTAAGGTCAGCTGCAACGAGAATGTATTCGAATTTGATCAATGCCGTTGATGAACATGCAGCGGAGCTTACGTAAGCTCCGCTGCCCTCCGCTCCACGATAAAAAACAACCCCGCATGCACTAAGAGTGGTGCGGGGTTTTTGCAAGGATGACTTATCCCTGCCTGAAGAGAAGCGATGCATACGGTCCGAGCGGAAAGATGCGCCGAGAAGTAACGGGGTAAATCTTATTCCAGAGCATTCCGCCACCACCGGCGTGCCGAAAGATGCAAACGAACCAGCTTTCACCCCCTAACGGACAGTACGTGTACCACGTACGCTCCTTGCACCATTGGTCGAGCCAGAATGCGCAATGGAGGACCTCCGGCAGGGACAACACAGACAACCCGCGCTCGAGACGCCAGGCTTCCACATCCTGTTCCGTGATGAAGTAGTGCAATTGCGGATCATTCCGCAATGCCGCGACCACATAGGAACCCTGTTTCGGCGGCTTTTGCTTATTTTCCTCTGCAGTAAACACCCCCTCCACTCTGTAGTACCCCTTGTCCCCACTCTGGGAAACCCAGTATTGCCGTAGCGCGTCTATTGTACGCATGTCTAGCGATGCCGTGTAGGAGTGGCAATCTTGCGCCGTAAACGAGCAGATAATCTCAAGAGCATCCGACCGCTGCGCTGCTGTCGGTTCAGCCGGAGTCGCACCGAGATGCTGAGAAGCGTACGACTTTTCGGCCAGCTCGATGCGCCGTAACGCACGCTGGATAGCCTGGCTGCTTACCGCTTCTTCTCGGCCGCCATGCGCCGTATAGTCCGACCACCACAGATCCTCCTTTTTTCCTTGCTGAATGCCCCACTTATCGTGCGGAGCGGCCTCTTCGAGTATCTGCGTCCAGTCTTGTTCCAGCTGTTGGCAGCCTTGCAGCAGCGCCTGTAGCCGCTTGCGTAAAAGGGCCAGATATTCCTGTCTTGTCATACATCCCCTTTCATGAAAAAGAACAGTCACTGAGAACTTTATTAATAATGTAAAATTTAATAATAAAACTGTCAATTAACCCCGCACGCACAAGGCTGCGGGGTTTTTGTTGTTGATGACGGGAATGAATGGATAAATACATCATCAACAACCGTTTCTTCAGATAAGCACTGCACTCAGCGTGCAGGAATCAGGCCGGGGAGAGAGATGCACTGCACGCACGTGTCGGCGCTCGCGCTGCGACCAGTCCTGAAACATCTCGACCACCTGTTCCATGGTCGCCGCTCGAATCTCCAAACAGGTGGCAGAAACCTTGATACTTGCCTTGCTCGATCTCTCTGACATCAAGAAAAACCTCTGAAGGAACGACGAAGCATACTGCATGCTTCCTGATGATAAACATACGAATTGCAGATTATCTGTCAATAATGATGAACCCGCTGCCCGACGATCCAATCGAAAAAATCCGCTACACTACCACACATGAACACCTCGCTGGTTTCCGCCATCGTCCTCAATTACCGTTCCCCGCAAGATACGGTGAAGTGCGTGCAGGCGTTGCGGCAACAGACCATCATCAACCAAATGGAAATTCTGGTGGTCGACAATCATTCATCAGACGATTCGATCGGCGTGCTGCGCAATCGGCTGCAACAATTTCCGCAGGTACACATTCTCGAAAATCACGGCAACACCGGCTACGGCCGAGGCAATGACTTTGCGATTCGCAGAGCGAAGGGCGCATATCTCCTCATTATCAATCCCGATAACACCCTCTCCCCCGATGGTGCCGAACACATGATGCAGGCACTGGAAGCGGATCCGACCATCGGCATTGTCGCGCCGCAATTGGTCCATGAAGACGGCTCGATTCGCCCTTCGTCCCGCGCATTCCCCCGCTTCCTCGATGTATTGGCCAAACGCACACCGAGCCTGCGCCGTCTCTTCCCTCAGCGCATTAAGCACTATCTTCAGACCGAGAGCGACCCCAATACCTCCCGCGAGGTGGACTGGGTGGTCGGCGCTTGCTTGATGATGCGAACGGACTTTTACCAAAGTCTCGGCGGCTTTGACCCCCGGTTCTTCCTCTTTTTTGAGGATATCGACCTCTGCAAACGCTGTTGGGCTGCCGGGAAGAAAGTCGTGTATTTACCCAAGGCAAAGGCTTTGGACCGCAAACGACGCCTCAGCGAGGGGGGCATTGTTTCGCTCCTGGCCAGTAAAGCCGGAAGAGCTCATATCGCGAGCGGATTACGGTATTTTTGGAAATGGACGGGGAAGTAAGGCAGGTAAGGAACGTAGTGAACGTAAGGAAGGTCATTTGACTTGCCTTACCTTCTTTACCTGCCACACCTCCCTTACCTGCCCATAATTCTCTTGCATCGCCGCTCGGCCTCACGTACTCTAGCCGCCCAGTCATGCAAATGGTCTCCCTCCAGACATCGGCTCGTTCTTCTGAGCTTTCTGCGAAGCAATTGCGCAGAAGCGGCAAAGTGCCTGCCGTGGTCTACGGAAACGTGGAAAATACGCAGGTGGAGTGCGATGAGAACGTCTTGCTGAAGGCCTACATCCAGGCCGGTGAAAGTACGCTCGTGGAGCTGGATATCGCAGGCAAGAAGGTACCGGTACTCTTCCATACGGTTGAGTTCGATCCGGTCTCCGATCGCCTCGCACACGTCGATTTCTATGCCGTAAACATGAAGGAGGAGCTCGAGACCTCGGTACAGGTGCGCTTCGAAGACGAAGCTCCTGCCGTAAAGGAATTGTCCGCGATCATCGTCACGGCACTCGACACGGTCACCGTCCGCTGTTTGCCATCCAACTTGCCGCACGATCTCCCTGTCAGCCTCTCCAAACTCGTCGATTTCGACTCCACGCTGACGGTCGCCGATATCAAGGTGCCGCAGGGTGTCACGATCCTCGAAGAACCCGATACGGTGCTCGCGATCGCGCAGCAGCCGCGTGAAGAAGAGAAAGAAGAAGTTGCCGCAGCGCCCGCCGAAGGTGAGGCCGCTACTACGGCAGAAGGTGCCGCCCCCGCTGAAGGCGCCGAAGGCGCTGAGAAGAAGGACGCGGAATAATTCATATCATGATGTACGCATTCTCCCGCCGAGGAACGGCTCTGTTTTTGTGTCTCGCGGCATGTGGCCTCGTCGGCTGTACGCCCGCCATTCGGGAGCGACAGATCGCTGGGATCGTGATCGAGAATCATCAGGGAGCGCGCCCACATCAACAGGGTTTGGACAAAGCCCTCATGATCGAGGAGTTTTTGGCAGAGGGCGGCATTTCGCGTTTTTTGGTTCTGGTAGATATACAGGACTTACCGGAAACGCTCGGCCCAGTGCGCTCCTTGCGCTCGTATTTCCTCGAGGCGGCGCAACCATGGGCATCACTCTTGCTCTTTGCGGGAGGCAGCCCCGAAGCGCTCGATGCGGTGCGAGTCGCCAAGCATCTGACGTACTACAACGGTCTCGCCCATAAAGAATTCACCCGCGATCCGGATATTGCGGCACCGCACAATCTCTTCATTGCCGGAAACGATATCCCCGTTCTCGCTTCCGGCGCGGCGCTGCATGCCGTGACATGGCCGCCGTATTCCGTAAATGCTCTTTCATCCGGTACGGATGCCCAAACAGTAAAGATGAATTTCTACAGCCGCATCCACAACGTGATCTACACATACGAGCCCGATAGCCGAACCTACGAACGCCTGAACGGCACGGTGGTCTCTGCGATGCATCCGGCAAATATCGTCATTCTCGCAGCTCCCATCACGGCGATCGGCGAGAAAGGCCGGCTCACGATTCCGCTCGATGAAGGCGGCGAGCTTCTCCTCTTCCGTTCGGGGATCATGCAGCGAGGATGGTGGCGCAAACAACCCGGTGGCGCCTGGGAATTCCTCGATGAGAAACATGAACCGCTCTCACTAAATCCGGGGCAAACCTGGCTGACGGTGTTACCGGATTTGCGAAGAGTGACGTGGGAATGATGGCACCCTTCGACCCTTCGTCTTTGCTCAGGACAGGCGGGCTCAAGGTGACAAAAATATCATGGTGAACTCGCCGAACCATGACCTATTTCTTTTTTACATCTTTCATCTCTCGCAAAAAGAGCGGGAGCAAAATCGGCGGTTGCAAGCCGGGAGTTTTTTCAATCAATTCCAAATCTTCCAGTGCGACCTTCCCCACAAACAAACGTTCGATGGCGCCGCCTTGTTGCAGGAAATGTTCGATGGCACGCAATCCGCGGAAATACACCAAGCCCTTCGTGAAGCTGCCGGGTTCCGATGTGACGTGAAAACCGCGCTTGAGATCGATGGCTTTGCTTAGCGCTTTTTCAGAACGATAGCCAAGCTCTTCTTCCAAATATCTGCGCGTATCCGCAAAGGAATGTTCGGCGGCGTACGCAATCGCCAGCACGTTGCGTGCGGGGCCGAAGCGCTTTTCATGATAGGTCGAAAGCACGCGATTTTGACTCCACACCGCGAGCCCTTCTTGGGTATCGAGGTATCCCGCGAATCCTCGACGGAACAATTCGAATGGCTGCTGCTTGCCGTTTTCAGCCGTCAGAATATGCGTCTCGATTTCATGCGCAATCAGCGAGCGAATGTGTTCTTCCGAAAACAAGGCGCCCTCCCGCAAGTACATGCTCGTTCCGCCAACCGTACAATCTGCCACGAGCGCCGGCCGAACGGAAACCTGCCAATCATGCAATCCGTACCGCTGCAACACCTCTTCGAACTTGGGAACAGCCTTGGCAGCAGTCAGCAGCTGAGCCGCGGGCGGCGGCAAATCACAGGCGATCTGGGAGCGCAACGTCGATTGCGCAGCAGCCAGTAGCACGGAGCTCGGCGCGCCGAACAGCACGGTCGAAGCCGTCACAAATGCGCGAGCATCCCCGCGCGCCCGGAGCAACTCAATGCGATGCAACAGTTCGGTACGCTTCTTTTTGAACAAATGTCCCAACGGTGATTCCCCCACCAGCAACTCGTCGAGTTTTCGCTGTATGTCAGCCAAATCCTCAGGAAGTGGCCGATATTGAAAGACGGGATTGTAGAGTGGATCTTGCTCCGCGCGCACACGCTCTTCTGCCAAATTTTCCGGCTTCAAATATTTCAATGGCAACAATTCTCGATCAGTCTGCGAAAGAAACCGATCGATCGCACGCTCGTCTTCTTTGACGGATGTTCGCAACAAGGAAAAGTCCGCCATCTTCGCAGGATCGATCAGGAAGCCCACAAGATCGCGACGGCCGATGACTGCCTTCACGGAATTGGCAGGCATCTCTCCTTCGCGGACGACAGTCTGGATTTTCTTGCCGCCCAGCGTGAATTTCACACGGAACGCACGCTCCTCGGCACGCGGTGCTTCCACATCCTCCGCTTCGATAACACCCTGCTGCTCCAACTGCATCAGCAAATCGCTCGCGAAAACGGTACGCTCATGATCAGGAGCAATGATCGCGGGTACATCAATGACTTCTCCGTCCTTGAGAATTGAGAGGATTTCGCGCGTGCCCAAAATCGGCCGTCCTTCTTCTTCCGCTGTTGCGGTGCGGGATGTTTCCAGTTTGCGTCCAAAGAGTTCTCGTGCGAGACGCACGCCCTTTTCGGGCGTCGTGACGCTAATGCCTTCTACGCGCTGAAGGCGGGCACGCAGCGGCGCAAGGTTCGCGATCTGCACGCTCAAGCCTGCTCGCGCATTCACTTCGAGCAACACGGGACCTTGTTCTTGGTCGATGGTGAGATCGACGGCCAGATAGCCGATGTTGGTGATGTATTGGATGCGCGAGGCGATGAGCAACATCTCTTCCCAGTGCCCGATGGGAATCCCCTCCACGGGGGCGCCGTGCGGCAAGCGATCAACGAGCTTGGTGTACTGCACGGCATGTGTCGTGATGCCTTTGGCGATATCGATTCCGATCCCGATGCCACCCATATGGATATTCGCTTTTCCGCGACTGGCTGCGGTGGGAATACGCACCATTGCCATCACCGGCACCAAGTTGAACACCACCAAGCGGATATCGGGCAACCCCGCCGGGCGGAACGGTGCGAAGGAATCGTCGGGAATAAGAATCTTCTCGAAGAATGCGGTATCTTCCCGCCCGTTCACGGAAAATTTGCCGTCAAGAATATCTTCAATGTGCTCGCGCAATTCCTGCTCCGGAATGGGGCGCTTTCCCTGTTCCAAAAACAAACCGTTCTTTCGCCCTTTCAAAATCATGATCCCCTCCCCGCCGAACCCGTAGTTCGGCTTGAGCACGCATTCTTCCGGCAGTGTTTTGAAATCGAAATGCTTGAGCTGATTGCGAGTTTCGATACGCGCGTACAAACGCGCCGTGGGGATACCGCGCGCGGCGAGGAACGCTTTCGTCTTCAGTTTATCATCGGCAAACGCCACCGCCTTCCGCGGGTTAAACGGCTTAATGTAGAGCAGATTACGAGCATTGAGCCCGAGCACGCCGCGATGGGAGAAGAAGGAAGCCATACGGTAGTAGAAGCAATGATTGATGTGGGGAAGTAAGGCAGGTAAGGAAGGTATTGAAGGTACGGCACGTTCCTGACTTCCCTTACGTGCCTGACCTGCCTTACCTACTCTTCCTGCAAATGCTTAAACACTTCTCTAAAGCGGAAATATTCTAGAAATCTCAACCCCGTCCAGCGTCCAAGAAGAATATTCGCGGGAATCGTCAGCAAAATCAGTTCGGGATACGCAAGAATCGTGGTCTGGAACATGCTCCACTGGACGATGAAGTAGCACAGCAATGCCGCGCCGACCGTCTCGCCGATCCCCATGATGGCCGAATACCACCCCTGCTCGGTTTTAAGACTGAGGAAGCTTTCGCTGAGCGTGGACATGATGAGCAAAATGAAAATCGTCTCACGCGTGAACGTCCGTCCGAAGTAGGCGCTGCCCGCAAGCAGGAACAACAACGTGACGCTGACCACCGCCAGCACGATCGCGACTTTCGGAATGTAGAGCAGCCTCCAGCGCCGCATCAGCGCGCGTGTCGCATGTCCCGTGAGGATAATGAAGAACAAGAAGAACACGCCGCTCTGCCAGCCGAGCGCGAGAAAGCTCAGTGCAATGATGGACGGTGTGTACAAACCGAAGGTTGTGATGCCGACCACCTGCTTGAAGAACGCGAGAATCGTCGCGATCACCGGCAAGATCAAGAGCAAGATCACCGTCTGGCTCGGCACCCCGCGCGTCAACATGCTGTTGATGAGGGAGGAGAGAATGTTCCACGGACGCACGCCGGCGGTCGACGCATCGATTCGCACAAATTCCAAATCGCGCTTGGTGAGTTCCGCAAGAAAATCCTGATTGGTCGGCGCGCTGTTAATGAGCACGTTGATGGCTTCTTTGCGCGTGAGCACGATCTGCTGCGGATGCAGGACGCCGTACGGTCCGCGCGCGGTACGAGCAAGCGTGCCGAGACTGCGATCCGAAATCAGGACGACGGTCTGATTCCGCAAACCGGCAATCAGTTCGGGATTATCCTGAAACGCGGTGAGCAACGCCTGAAGCCCGCTCACCCCATCAGTCCAGAGTACGATTGCATTCGCACCCGCAACCGCGGCACTTTGTTCGCGCATCAAGGACACGAGAGCCTCTTCACTGCCAAGCGGGGTTGCGGCCGGCAGCGATTGCAACGTCAACAAAAAGACACCGCTCGCCGTGACAGATTGCTGATGCTGCTCCAATTTTTCCGGTGGAACTGATTGATCGGCAACGAGAACAATCTTGCGCTGATAAACCGTGACGCTGTGCGTAGCTTCGGAAGAAAGGCGAACCCCGTTGAACACCGAGGAGACCATCAAACGAAAAAGCAGTTTGCCCGGACGCTCCGGCGTGTACACGGCTTCCAAACTTCTGCTGATCGGCTGGCGGTTATCACCCACGAACCATTCGTATTGCACCTCTTCGCCGGCAATCCGGCTGAAGGAAGCATCGAGCACGATCGTGCGCCCGACGGCGATGTCGCTGGGTCCGGTGATAATTGCCTGCAAGCCCCGTTCTTCCGGCGCCACCGATCCGATGACGGGCTGAATTTGTTCCTGCGCGAAGCTGAGCGGAGTACCGAGCAGAGCGGACACCGCAACCAGCGAGAGGAGAAAACGCATAAGGGAGAGTTAGGCAGTAACGAGTTTCCGATGCGTGGCACGTCCGAGACCTTGGCGCATGTGCTGCGCTTTATACCGTTCAATCTGATGTTCCAATTTTTCGGTGCAGCGATCAAGCGCCTCCACGGGATCGTCTTTCAAGCATTCAGCATGTAATACCTTCCGCGGGAGCGTGACATTCACGATGACGCGCACGCGGTCGCGATCTTTCTTAGTATCGTTGCGCCGAGCTTCAATGCGAATGGACGACGCTTCATCTTTCAGCTTCCGGCAATACGTTGCCAATTTGCCGATCTTCCGGGCTATAAGGACAAGTTGCTTATCCGTGTACAGAACGCCTTTTTCGAAGTGTTGGACATTCATGGGAGCGGTGGAAGAAAGAATGGAGGTATCATAGCACTTATCCACCCTTGAGGGGGTAGGATTCATGAGAAAATAGCTATTGCCCTTTTAGGCCCTCATCCGGCCCTATGGGGCCACCTTCTCCCGTCTTGACCCTCACCCCTACCCCTCTCCCACGGGGAGAGGGGACGAGAGCATTCTCGTGTGTGATTTGAGAAAGCCCCTTTCTCCCGGCTTGTCCTGAGCAAGTCGAAGGGTGAGGGAAAGGGGCTGGGGATAGGGGGCCAAAGGAAGGAAAAAGAACAGGGCAAGAGGAGAAGGTGGCTCCGCAGAGCCGGATGGGGTTGGATAGCTCGGCGGGACGGATGAGGGCGTTTGCGAAAAAACCCCAAATCCGCTATAATAAGGAGAAACCCATACCAAATCCCCCATCATGAGTAACGCACCTCGCACCCCGGAAAAACCTTCTGCGAATCCCGCCGAACAGGTGGAACGCAATTTGGTGCAGCAGCAAACATCTGCGCAGTTACAAAAACTGTTAGAAGACATGCGCAAAGATCCGCGGATGGACGTGCAGCTTCCGCTCTACCCTAACAAAAATCAGGGATAATTTTCTTTTTCTTTATGACTGGACCAGAAAAAAAAGCATCAACGGCTCCGATTAAGGAATTCGGCGATGCCATGGATGAGGGATATGCCATCATCGATAAAACAACAAAAGAATTGGCACAATTGCGAACGGATGTTGAAGAAAAAAAATATCACACGAATATCGCAGTCGTGGATAAACTGAAAGACCTTAAAAAAGAACTCCACACATTTAAAAATCGGGCCAAGGAGCATCTTGATAAAGACGACTGGACTCTTCAGGAAATCCGAACAAATCTTCAATTAAAAGAAACTGAAATCGATCAAGAATTACTAAAAGACAGAAGCCATCTCAATTCCGTCGAGGCCAGCACTACAGGCATCGTTGCTACTGTACAGTCTTCGGTGGGCTGGATCACTGGACCCGTATTCGGCAAGATCGCGGAAAGTGCGCACCTTGTCTATGCAAGCTTGATAGAGCCTGTCATGAGCGGTGGCGGCGCTTTGCTCGGCAAAATGGGCAGCGGCATGAAAAATTACTTAGCTGAATTCTTAGGCATGCTAGGCTGGAAAGGCGCTAAAGATTACTTACTGAACACTAAAAAAACACCGGAACAAGAGGCGGAACACAAGCAATGGCAAACCTATACCAAACTCGCTGACACATTGAATTTCCATCACAAAGTTATTCTCTCCAAAGTAGCTGAAGACCAACCACTAAGCCCCGAGCTTAAAGAGAAAATGAATATTCTTGCCATCGCCATGAAGGGCAACGCTGTCGATTCCGAGAAGGGCATCGCCTATCTTGAACGCATTGCAAAGGCAATGCCGGAAGGTTCCGCAACGCTCGACCAAGTGATTGATAAAATGCGTGACATCCCTGTGGAAGCCCGCGTGCAAACTGAAGCAGAAGTGCAACTGCGCAAAGATTACGCTGAACTTCTTGAAGGATTTGGGAAGAAGGGACTGGTCCTCGAACCGCTCGCAACGGACAAAGTACCAGCCGCAGATGTTACAACAACACTTACGGCGATCAAGGCTGCATTAAAAAATAACAAAGTCGATGCAGCAGAACCGAAGGTAAAAACGTTCGTCGATGATCTCGTTGCGAAAGTAAAAGCACTAAATCCCGGAAAGACACAATTCACGCTGCAACAAATTCTTACGGCAGCAGGTGGCATCACACCAATGGCTGCGTAATGCATCATTCCCATGCTCACACACACATTCCCCCGCGGCTCGCAGAATTTCTCCCTCAAAGAAGGGAGATTGTGTTATCAAAATGCACCCTCCTCTGCACCACAGCCTTCGCTGACGACGATAGCACAGTATGAGACGATCAAGCAGAACATCGCGCAAAACAAAGTAACGACTGCCGATCAGCTCAGACAATTTCAGCAGGGCATCGAAGCAAATCGCCAGACACTAAGCGCCGATCAACGCAGGGAATTGCAGGTAATGCTCCATAAATTGAAGGAGCACACATCAACAAATGCTCAGACGAAACAAGATCTCGACACACTCAAACAATCACTCGATGATTCGACACTTGGCAAAGCAGGTGACGTACTTGGCACCGCCGCCGTGGAAACCGGCAGCATTATCAAAGACGGAGCAATGGCAACGGCCGGGGCGATTGGAGAAATGGGTTCGGGCATGTTGAACATGAAAGAAGGCCCCGGAAAATACTTCGCAATCGGTGGCTCTCTGGTAGCCGCCGGCGCTGCTATTTATCTCGCCTGGAATTGGATGAAGAGCAAAACGGAAACCACATGGCAATTGGTCAAAAAATGGGGACTCGGTATCGGTCTGACTATCGGTGGACTCGTGGGCATGGGCGCTATTAGCCGTGCGATGGGTGGCAATAAACCCACAGAGGGAGCGCCGGGCGCTGCGCCGGACAAAGCAAAAGATGTGAACGCTGCACTTGAAACATTGAAGACCGCAGTCGCAGGTGGAACAGATACGACAGCAACACTCACAAACCTCAAAGAAGTCGTTGGGGATGACCAAGCATTGATTGCTCTGTGTACTGGCAAAGAATTCCAAAAAGGTACGCAAAAGCTCGCACTGCAACGTAAACCCGATGGCAGCTTTAGCCTGATTGATGTGGCTGCACGAAACACCGCACTTCAGCGGGCAGAAGTGGCAATGAATAGCAAGACCACGATCGCTGATAAAATCAGTGCACTCCAAACTGTAGCAAATGGCGCGACAGGTATCCCCCCTATCACATTCAAAGAAAAATTCCCCGTTATCAAGGATTCCACAAACAAAGAATGGCTGCTTCAATTGAATCCTGCTGATAATACATTCATCGCTGCCGATAAAGCAAAACATGATGTGGCGATCAACGAAGCGAAGCAAGCAGCAATTACATTTAACAAGCCCCCTTATAATGGATCCACGTCTACATGCTTAGACCCTCTCAATCAGAGGATACGAGAGGCAGAGCCCAATGTAGAACTTCCGCAAGAAATGGCTAAAGCCTTTCCTAATGGAATTAGGATACAAAACAAACAATTCTTAGTGATTGCCGAAGGATCTGAATTGAAAGCACAGGAATTCATCGCATTAAATACAATGCCGGACGGTAATAAATTAAATACAGATATTACATTCAATGTCATGGATGGATCGAAAAAATTGAACGTAAAAATCATCGGAACAGCAGACACTATTGGCTTTGAAGTGGGAACCCAAAAGTATGAACTCTCAGTGAGCACCCCCCTTGGCGTACAGCCAGCGCTGAAAGCATCACTGGCAGGCGTTATGAAACAAGGAAATGAAATTTCTTTTGTTCCATCTGCACTACTTCAATTTGCAGGAGCTAAAGAAACAGTCCTAAAAATTCCTGACCTTGAACAATGCATTGTTGCTCTGAGTCGGCACACCGCAGCCACACCTTTCGTACACACGCTTCCTTGTGAAAGACTGCAGACAACTTTTGGCGGTATGATAAAAGTCCCCGGAACAGTGGGACTGACCTTTACCAAAAAATAACACAATTTCTTCCCGCCTCCCCCACTCCGTACTATCCTGAAAGTACTTTCCCCCGTCTCCATGTCCCCCGAATATCTCTCCATCAAAACCTTCACGGAAAAACTGGAGCAAGATCAGCCGATCGGCGAGGCCGAAGCGGCGGAGACGCTGAAGAGCGTTCGCGATGTGCAACGGCTGAGCGAAGTGGACAAGGCACCGTTCGAAATGGCGCTGCGCAGTTTGCGTACCGCCGTGGAGGCCTACATCAATCGGAAACAAGATTTGCAGGACGATGTGAAGGAAAAGTTGGGCGAATTGCACAAGGCTCTTCCCATCACGTTGGCCGAACAAGCGGAAGCAGCCGTGCGTGAATATGACCTCAAAAAACAGATGAGCGCTTCGCGCGGAGGGCCCATGGATCAGCTCATGCGAGAGTCACAAGACAAGAGTTGACAAAAACAAATATTGACAATTTAACCTTATTTACCTATACTGAACGCCAATGACTACCACCACTCTCCACCTCACGAAAAACGAGCAACTCTGGTTCAATCAATTTTCTGATGCACTCAAAGAGGGATGGGACGTGAAGGAAGAAACGCTCGACAGTTACGAGACAGATGAAGACCTGGATATCCGCTACCGCCTGGCGCGCTTTCATGCATACGCTCCGCTCAAGAAACTCATTGAAGAAGCAAAAAGCGGCAAGCCGACCATGCAAATGAGCTTGAAAGATATTCCACAGGAAATGATCCCGACGATCATGTTCACGATCGGTGCCAAAGGCATCGCCGCCATGATGTCGGTCTTGCTCGCGAAGAGTGCCACCGATGAAGATATCAAAGCTCTCGCGCAGCTCAGTATGTTGCGCCACAGCATTCTCGAGGCCAACGCTTCTACCCCCTCCGCTTAACTCTCATGGCTAACGAACGCGCAGCTACCGGCCCTACACTCGAGCAACAGCAGCAAGTGCTTGCTGAGATCATTACCGAGGAAACACCAAACCTTGGTGATCGCGCTAATGAGATTGCGGCAGTCATGACCAACTCCGCCTTAAGCCGCGAAGAACAGATGAAGAAGCTACAGGAAATGGGCGTGAACGGTGACAGTCAGACGATTGAGGCTCTCACGGGCAACGTCGTCCGCCAGGTAGATATTCAAAAGAAAGTCGAACGCACGTGGCTCGGCTGGGGTTACGACATGGTCACAGCCCCCTTCAAATTTGCCTACAACCACCCGATTCTTACAGCCGTGATTGTTGCCGGCGTCGCCGTCGGCGGATGGTATTTGTGGCAGCACTGGCATCAAATAGCCAGCCTCCTGCATGAGGCAGCCGGCACCGTGGCGGAAGGAACGAGAAATTCCATCGATGCGGCCAACGTGATCCCTGGCGGCACCCCGCTGCCGGAAGCCGCCGCGGAAGTGGTGGGCGGAGGCGGCAGCTTTGCCGCTCCCACCGGCGCGATCGACCCGAGCATCGGACTCAGACCCATGGACTTCGTAGTGCCGAACTATCCCGGCGCTGCCCCTGTGGTGCCGACGCCGTAAACAGTCTTCTTTTCCAACACACATATGCCAAATTCCATGGAAGCACGTGCTGAACAAGAGCGTTCCCCCGCGGAATTGCTCCTGGAGAAAGTGAGCGCCGTGCGTGAACGGCTCGGCATCAAGAAAGGTCAGACCATCATCCGTGACCCGCGCTGGAAACCGGGCTCAACGGCCGGCAACATGCCGGACGGCACGCTGTTTAAGGAAGGAAATGTGAAAGCCGGCGAACGTTCAACGGCACAAATTGATCCGAACAACACCAAGCTGGAGACGGTGATCCTCAACGAAGCGTTTAACATTCACTTGTTGCGTTCCCGCGTGCATGATCAACGGGAAAACAAGCCGGAATTTGCGCGCAACGACAAGATCTTCAATGAACTGAATGACCGTTTTGAGCTGTGGGTATACACGGAAGCGCACATCGATGATTTCCTGGATATGGCTGAGCGCTACGCCATCCACTGGAAAACATACGGCGATGAGTTGCCCAAGGACGCGCGCAACGCGGAGTGGGAGAAAAAGCTCAGCGCGGCGTTGGACATGCTGGACAACAATGGCACCAACGTGGCGCTTGGCAACAAGATCGTCTACACACGCCAACTGATTGAGGCACACGAGAAAATGGCCTTCCGCGCGATCCTTTTCAATGTGGATGACAGGGTTATTACCCGCACGGTGAAAGACAGGATTTCCGAGCGCCTCGAAGCGCTTACCTTTGATGATGCCGGCAAGCAGTTGATGGAGGATTATTTGGACACATTGGTCAATAAAGGCTCCCTCTCAGCGACAAACCGCGCCAAGATATCAGAGGCGATGCATAAAACAGCAAAGGCGGATGCACGCGTAGTCCAGTTCCAAGGAAAACTGGATGCCATGATGGCCAAGCTCCCCGAGCAGCCCGTCACCACGACGGACATCATCAGTGACGCGAATGTGAACGACTACATCGAGATGTACCAGAAGCGGTTCGGCCAAGATTTACATTTGCCAAAAGGGCAAACTCACGAAGCCCGTGCGCATGCCATGAACCAGTTGGCGGCGTTCCTCATGACACGCTATTCCAAAATGGGCATGAAAGTGGAGCTGCAGCATGATGGGGAAGAAAAGGCATGGAAGCTTATTAAGACGTTCAGCCTCAAGAAGACAAATGAGAGCCCTACGTCTTCCCTGCACATCGAACTTGTAAAGGAAGCCACCAACGAATGGGAGCGTAGGCTGCGCGAAGCATTGAGCGTTACCGCGAATTATCAAGTGAAGCGCGATGCAAACGAGAACGACCCCGAGCGCAAACTCAAACTATCGCATGTGATGTACTCCGAAATGCTCAAGAAGCACGCCGAGGCGCTGTTTGATCAGATGTTCCCGAAGAAGGTAAATGGCAAGCGCACACCCGTGAAGCCGGAGGTTCTCCGGAAAGTGCTGGAGCTGGATAGCAAGGTAGCTGCTTTATGCGAGGACTACGGCGAGTACAGCATAACCACCAATGCGCGCTTCTTGAACTTGCTCATTTCGGAAGGCGCGCTGGGACCGTACTATCGCGCAGAACAAGGGCACAAGATGAAAGAGCTTGATGAGTCAGAAAAGCAACCCGTGGAACGCGATTCCCTGGATTTCCGGTTGAAGGCCATGCTCACGGAAGCGCGCAACATGCACAGTGCGTCTCTGGAACAGTATTTGCAATTGATAGAGGCCGACACCGTCCCCCGTTTGCAAAATCTGACGGCCATTGAGGATATGGTCATACGTCTGGACGGAGTCTTGGAGGTATTCGATTCTCTCTATATCGATCTGGATAGCCTCATCTGGTATGTGCCGGGCAAGGTGCGCCAAGGCGTCCAGGCCGTGAGCGGCGTGGACGTGTATGACCAGATCCCAGGAGGCGAGGATCTGAAAAAGTTGGATTCTTTCTTTGGATTACGCGAACAGGCCAAAGAATTGCGAGGCAAGCTGGAAGGAGCCCGTACTGCGATCCGGAAGAGTAAAGACCAGTTGGCAGCAACCAAGAACGATATTCTGCGCTACAAGACGGAGGTGATGGACATTATGAAGACACACTCACCCAAGACCCTAAAGTGGGATCATCCGCAGGATAGACCGATGAAGGAAAAGTATCTCAAAGCACTCGAGAATCTGGATGCCGCGCAGAAGAAATACAGCGAGCAGATCCGCACGCTGCACCAGGACGTCACCACCATGCTTCATTTCAACGCTATCAAATCGAGCGAGCACCAGAATGCTGCCAATTTAGAGGGGCACCTCCTGGCTTCCATTGTCGCAGCCGTCGCACAGTGGGAATTGCTGCGCTTTGCCCCGAAAGTAGTGGGTGCTGTGGCGGGCAGGGCATGGAAAGCAGCCCCTAGCGCCGTGGGTCTCGCCATTCGCACCGCTGCAAATATTGCAGGCAACGTGATTGGGACAGGTGTGTACTGGGTGGGAGAAGTACTGGGCCGTACACCGGATGAGGTAAAAATTCCCTTCACGCGCCAAGACATCATGAAGGTACTGGGCAAGGTGGATATGTCACGCCCGCAACTGGCCGCCTCGCAGCTGAATCTGCTCATGGAGCAGCTTGAGCAGATGAACCCGGAAGGCGATGAGCGTAACGCGCTTATGGCTCTGACGGAGGAAAAGGGACGCGTGGTACTAGCGGCCCTCGCCATGGTGGATACCAGCAAAGCCCTGCGCGCCAAGGAGGAAACCGAGTTCAGCACCGCCGCGCACAACGTGCGTTGCAGGGTGACGGAAAAAACCATTAACTTCTCCGGCAACGATGCCGGGAAGCCCTGGACCATCGTCGTGGTGGAAGAATCCGGGTTAGTGGTGTGCAATCCCGAAGACGCGGGCACCTACGAGCATTTCACCGCGTTGACCGCCGCCATGAGGGAATGGTTGGGTATACCGGATGAAGAACAAGAACAGCAGGGAACGGACGCCACGGCATAACAAACATTGCCCGGCGCCATCATCCGCCCGTACACTGTCTCCATGACATTCCTCCACCAGTATCTCTTTTTGACGCCGCTCATCGTGATGGTTCTGTGTGAGATTGTGAAGGTGATTGTCGAGAGAATCTGGAGCGGACGGTGGGAAGAAGGACTCTTCAAACCGGGCGGTATGCCCAGTTCGCATTCGGCGTTCGTCACATCCCTGCTGATGATCGTATGGCACAAGATGGGACCGGAGTCCGTGGAATTCGCGATCGCATTCGTGTTCGCGGCCGTCGTGTGGTACGACGCCATGAGTCTGCGCCGAGCCGTTGGACTGCAAGCGGAGATGCTCAATAGATTGCAGCACTGGCAACACTTCAGCGAGCGCCTGGGGCATTCCTTCGCGCAAGTGATCGTCGGTATTCTCTTTGGGGCGGCGGTGACGGTGGTGGGGATTTGGGTGTCCTAACGAGTTGGTAGTTTGTAGTGAGTAGTGAGTAGTTTTTTCGTACTCTACTCACTACTCACTTTTCAAGGTCTCTAACACCTTGCCTTGCGCTAACGCTCTCCCTGATCGAACAATCGTATCGAAGATCACCGGAAGCTCGAGGTAGTCGATGAAGATGGCTACCCATGCAAGCCAGAACGGAAGCACCGTCGCGTTGACGCCTGTAAATTGATTCACCACGAATTCATCGGTGATCCAGAACAGATGTAACCACTGGGAATTCACCATCAAGAGAAAAAGAGCGCTCTTGAAAGACCATCCTTTCCGCATCTCGTAGAAATACAGCACGGTTGTGCTGAGCAGTGACGGAATTTCAGTGTAATCGACGATGATAATCACGAATTCCCAGAACGGCGTGATCGGAAAATATTGCTGCCCAAGTAACCGGAACATGACCACGTTCGCCGTCAGCCAATACAGGTGCACGAGCTGCAAGGAAAAGATGGCGGCCGTCAGCGTGATGTTCAGCGTGTAATGCCGCTCGTACCATGCCCAGAAGCGTGAAAGCAGGTTCTGCTTCTTCTTACTGGTGCCGCTGGTGCGTTTGGATGGTGCCATAAATGAGATGGCTGAGTATAGCATGCTTTACCAAACAGAGGGAGAAGAGATGCAATTCGGGCAAAAAGAAGGCCCTTCTGTTTGAACCGCTTCATCTGCTAGCATTGGACTATGCAGCGCATTGCCGATCAAGCAACGGATTTTCCTCAATGGTATCTTGATGTTATCGCTCAGGCAGACCTTGCTGAGCATGCAGACGTGAAGGGATGCATCATTTTTAAACCCTACGGATATGCACTCTGGGAAAATATCCAGAAAGACCTTGATAGGCGCATTAAAGAGCTCGGTGTACAAAACTGTTATTTCCCGCTCTTCATTCCAGAGTCCGTGATGAATAAGGAGAAGGATCACATTGAAGGCTTCGCTCCAGAATGCGCGGTCGTAACGCATGGTGGCGGCAAAGAACTGGTGGAAAAACTCTATATTCGTCCCACCAGTGAAACGGTCATCTACACCACGTTTGCAAAGTGGATCCAGTCATACCGTGATCTACCCCTTAAAGTAAATCAATGGGCGAACGTCGTCCGATGGGAAATGCGCACGCGCCCATTTTTACGCACGCTCGAATTCCTGTGGCAGGAAGGCCATACGGCACACACGACAAGTGAAGAAGCAGCCAAAATGGTGCAGGACGCATTGCAGATGTACGTCGATTTCGATCGGGAATTCCTCGCTCTGCCTGTACTCCAGGGCCGCAAACCCGAGCATGAGAAATTTGCGGGCGCGCTCTACACACTTTCCACCGAAGCACTCGCGCGCGATGGCAAAGCGATCCAAGCCGGCACTTCACACCATCTAGGGAACGATTTTTCAGCAGCGTACGGCATTAAGTTTTTGGGCCAGGATGGCAAACAGCAAAGTCCACACACAACGAGCTGGGGGCTTTCAACGCGTATCATCGGCACCATGATCGTGGTTCATGGTGACCAGAAAGGACTTCGCCTTCCGCCGAACGTGGCGCCCATCCAAGTGGTGATCGTCCCGATTTATAAATCAGATACCGAACGCGAGACAGTACTACAAGCCTGCCGCAATTTGATGAAAGAACTTCCAGACATTCGCGTACATCTCGACGACCGTGACGAGAAATCGCCAGGCTTCAAATTTAACGAATGGGAAGTAAAGGGAGTTCCTGTACGTATTGAGCTTGGTCCGAAGGATCTGGAAAAGCAGCAAGTCATGCTTGCGCGCCGAACCACAGGGACGAAGGAAGCAATAGCGATCGGGAACATTACAAAGGATTTTATGCAGCAGATACTTGGAGATATTCACAACGAATTACTCTCCCAGGCGGAGGAATATCTGCGCAGTCACACGCATGAAGTTGAATCACTTTCTGATATGGAAAAGATTCTCGATGGTGAAGGTGGCTTTGTGTGGGCACCCTGGGATGGCACGCTTGATACGGCAAATCGCATCAA
>CAYUWH010000002.1:0-48431 GCA_964448615.1 uncultured Candidatus Peribacteria bacterium | reverse complement strand
GCGGACTGCGGCAAAGCGCGAGCCGGCAAAGAGTCCCGGCATCGCCGCAAGAAAGAGACGTAGTGCGAAGTAGCGGAGATGCTCCTGGAATCCGCCCTTGATCGCGCTCCCCTTTTTCCAGGCCCAGTGCATAAGCTCGCCGTAACCGAGCGCTTCAGCCGCCTGCACCATTTCCAGTAAACCATTGGAAGGATCATCGAAGACGCGATCAATCGCTCGCTCCATGCTGCTGCGCATGGCAGCATCGGTGATGATCGACGGCAGTAATGCTCGTAACGTATCGGGAAGTTTGGGATGGAAGACCGGCACCTCCGCCATCAAGTGATCGGTTTCCAGTGCAGACCAATCGTGCATCAGGGCCACGAGTTGTATCGCCTCTAAATCCGCCTGCGGCCACTGCGCGTCACCTTCCAGTTCATGAAGCAGTATCTCGCGTGCGGCACGATGCGATTCCCACAAGTGCTGCAACCCATTTCCCTGTGCGCCCAATTCGGCTCCCCACTCCGCTTCGGGAACCGCTGATGGCTTGAAGGTCAAAAAGCGCGTCCTGTTTTTCAATTCCTGCCCCACATTACTCGCCGCGAACAACCGATGCACCTGGGCATACCCGATCATACCCTCGTCGACGGAAAACCCTTTCGGAAGCTCCGAAACGTATGCCATGCAATCTATTCTGTGCTCTTTTGCCTCGGAGTGCAAAAAAAGAATCTGGCCTATCGGATGTTGCACTGTCCCTTGAGCGCATCGATATCCGCGGGCGTCAGCGTCGGATTATCTCTGAGATTGAGGTAGTACATCACCGCACCGCTATCCGCGACATGCTCGACGCCCAGCGCATGACCCAGTTCGTGCATGAGTAATCGCTTCAGTTCTTCCTGGTCATTGAAGGCGAATATTTCGATTTTCGTATGGAGGAAATCCCGCGTGAACAATCCTGCGTCAAATTGATCATGCAGTACGTCTCCCACCGCGTTGTAATCTTGAATCGTACTATTCGTTTCGAGGCCGAGTGCATTGAGCACCGTCACGAGCGCATTCAATTGTGCAATGATCTGATTCAATTCCTCGCGCCGCGTGTTGATGGTCGTCGCGGATGCATTCAACGATTGACGCATCGACTCTGCGCGCGCTATCTCATCGGAGGTCATGCCGCCACGGGCTTCGGCCGCACGGAGGAGCGCGTCGTATTCCGCTTTCTTTGTATCATAGGCAGCAACCAAGGCCTGGTACGCGTTTTGCTTCATATCGACTTCTTGCCGAAGGCTCTCGTATTTTTGCCTGGATTGTTCCAGTGATTGCCTTCCTTCATCAGCCTTGATGCCGAGCTCCTTCATTTTCTCCTGCGCTTCCTGGCGATAATCATACACGGCGCTGACCACCATTCCTCCAGACGGGACTTCCCTGAACAGGGGTTTCTTCACGCTCGTCTCCCACATGTTCGCTGCGGCCTCGACTTGTGCTGCAAATTCCTCCCGCGAAATGGAAAATCTCGGATCGATCGCACCGATGCTGTAGGCAATGGTGAACGAGCACGGAAAGAGCCGGTTCCATTGACTGGCGACGAACCCGCCCGCCAACGCGACGAAGATACAACCAAGAATCCAGGAAGCGATATCGGAGCGACGCACGTCGGACAGCATGAAGCCCCGCTCTTTCTTCCGCAAGCGATTGCCATGCAATTATTTCTTGCCACGGAAGAGACATTCCTCCAGATACTGCATCACCGCCTGTTCTCCAAGTGTCAGTCCGACGGGCATACCCTTGGCGGCACGCATGTGCTTGCGCAAACCATGATGCAAATCCTGCTCCAGGTAGTGATCCAAAATCACAGGATGCACGTAACTCTTGCGGCAGACGGCGGGCGTATTGCCGAGCTTCCGGGCCACTTCTTCGATCGCCCGCACGATGCTGCGCTTCGCTTCTTTGGTTGTGGCACATGGCAAATTGTTCAAAAGCAGCGCCGCATGAACGGTGCCGGACCACGTGCGGAAATCTTTCGCTGTAAACGTCGAACCACTGATTTCCCGCAAGTAAGCATTCACATCGGCAGCCGTAATATCGTGCGTCCTGCCATCGTCATCGATGTACTCAAAAAGCTCATCCCCCTGCAACGCTCTGCAGCGCGCGACGATGTGCGCGATCTGCGGGTCTTCGATTTTGATATCGTGGTACTTCCCGCTTTTCCCCTTGAAGTTAAACTCGATGCGAGAGCCTTTTACGCTCACTTGTTTGTTGCGCATGGTGGTAAGTCCGTAACTCTTGTTGGCTTTCATATATTCCTCGTTGCCGATACGAATGAGCGTTTCTTCCAGCAAGCGCACGACGGTCGCCAACACTTTTTCGCGCGGCAGTCCTTTCTTCGTCAGATCTTGTTCGACGTGTGCGCGGATCATGGGCAGAGCTTTGGCAAACGGAATCATCCGTTCGTACTTTTCGAGATCGCGATCGATGCGCCACTGCGGATGATACCGGTACTGCTTGCGTCCGCGCGCATCGATGCCGGTCGCCTGGAGATGCCCCTTGGGCTCCGTGCAGATCCACACATCTTTCCAAGCAGGAGGCAGCACGAGCGACGCAATGCGCTTGAGCGTCGCAGCATCGCGGACCGGCCTTCCTTTGGGATCGGCATACGTGAATCCTTTGCCCTTCTTGAGGCGCCGGATGCCTGGCGAGATATCGGTAGTGCGGACAAGCCTGACTGCCATGCTCTGCAGTTTGGCACAACCTTCGAGCAGCGGAAAGCCATGGCTTTCCGCTGTAACACACAACTCTGGTATACTCCCCCTCTATGGCTTCACTCTACCCCATTGTCACCGTCAAAGCCGGTCGCGAGGTGCACCTGAAAAACAGGCATCACGCCATTTATCAGAACGCATTCGACAAACTGCCGGAGATCAAAAACGGCTCGATCGTCGAGGTGCGAGCGCATGACGGCGAGTTCCTCTGCTACGCCACGCTCAATACGAAAGCTTACATCTCCGCCCGTGCGATCGCATTCGAAGAGGGTGATCCTTTAGAGACGCTCAAGCGGCATATGACGCAGGCCATCGGGATGCGCAAAGCGTTCTTCGCCAAAGAAGAGACGACGGGCTTCCGCCTGATCAATGCCGAAGGAGACAGCGTACCGGGCCTGATCGTGGATCAATACGCCGATATTCTGGTAATCCAAATCACGACCTTAGGCATGGAGCGCTTGAAAGATTGGGTGATCGAGACGCTGCAGGAGCTCTGCAAGCCGCGCGCGATCTTTGAAAAATCGACCGGACCCGCACGCAAGAAAGAAGGACTCGATGCCATCGAGGGCTGGGCGAAGGGCCAGGCCGAACCCGTGATTCCCATTACGGAACGCGGGCTCAAGTATTTGATCCAATTGGAAGGAAGTCAGAAGACGGGACTCTTTCTGGATCAGCGGGAAATGCGGTCGCTCGTCCGACAATTTGCGGAAGGCCGAACCGTCCTCGATTGCTGCAGCTACGTCGCGGGCTTCTCCCTTTCCGCACTCGCGGGAGGCGCGAAGCATGCCGATGCGGTGGACTACGACCATGCCGCGATCGAGCGCGCCCAGGAGCATCGCAAACTCAATAATTTCGGAGAAGATCAATTCGGCACCTATGTGCAGGATGCGTTTCATTTCCTTCGCAGCACGCCCTTCCCGCACAACTACGACTTCATCATTCTCGATCCTCCCGCTTTTGCCAAACGCTCCAGCGACCTCTCGCAGGCGCAACATGCCTACACGGACTTAAACCGCCTTGCGTTGCAGTCGCTGCCCTCCGGCAGCTTGCTTCTCACGTGTTCCTGCTCATACCAAGTGGACGCACAACTGTTCCAGACCATCGTGTTCCATGCCGCACGCCAAGCGAAGCGCGAGGTCAGAATCCTGCAACGGCACCGCCAAGCGCTCGACCATCCGGTAAATCTCTATCACCCGGAAGTGGACTATCTGAAGAGCATGTTGCTGTGGGTGGAATGAGTATTAAGTATTTAGTATCTGGGAAATTAGGCGTGCTAAATACTTAATACCATATACTCAATACTAAAGGGGAAGGGCCTACACCCTTCCCCTTTATTCCGGCAATAATCGGATTTACTGGCTCACGGACACATTGTTCTCCGAGGCTGCATTGATTTCGCTGTTCACATTGGTCTCAGCGTTAGCATCAACATCTGCATCCTGGAGGAATCCTCCGTCCTGCGACACATTCACGTCATTCACAGATGCCGCATTGATTTCGCTGTTTACTGTGGTGTTGGCATTTGCGTCGACATTTGCGCTCTGGGAGCCGCCATTATTGTCATTGAACGGATTGAAGTCGAAGCCGCCGAAACCGCCGACATGATTGCCATTACCGTTCTGGCAATAGTCATCGAAATCAAACCCACCGACATTGCTGCCATTGCCACACGAATCGGAGCCGCCGAAGTTAAAGCCACTCAACCAGTGAGAATTGTTGTTGCCGCAGTCATCATTGTTATAACCGCCGAAGTTGTTGTTATTGTTGCAGTCGCTGTATTGCTGCGTACCGCAATCATTATTGTTATAACCGCCGAACTGCGTGCCGGAGTAATTTCCGGCAAGTGCCGCTCCCGAAGTCGTGAGGGCAAGCGCCCCCGTGGCAAGCGAGACGCCTATGCGTGCAGCTCTTGAAGCAAGGAATGATGATTTCATAAAGAAGATGGGGAAGAAATAAGCGAGAATGAACGATAAAGATGCGTTCACTGCATCCGAAATGTTTGACGCTTCTCATGCGGGGATGTGTCAGAAGTCCTTGTTTTTATGAGAACGAGTGATAACTGCTATACTCATCGTATGAAGCGACGATTCATCCTTTGGTTGCTCCCCTTTGCGCTAACTGCCTGCAACGCGGAAGTGATACCGCCAAAAGAAACAACCGCCGCCTCTTCCGTGGCTTCTTCTCCTGCACCGGATCGCAATGCTCTCACGCAGACCTATACCAATACCGCAGAAGGATATTCCATCAAGTATCCGGAAGGATGGACCGTCGAGGAGCACGCACGTTCTCCGCTGACCTATCGCCAACGTGCCGGGACGGCGATCATCACGCCTGAAAATTTTGCGAAAGGCACGACTTTTTTGAGCGGCCTGCTCTTTATCGAGACGAGCTATGCTCCGTGTGCGCGTTTCGTAAATGCAAAAACTATCACCCTGGGCGATAAAAAATTCTATAAAGGGACCAGTACGACGGTTGGGTCGCGCCAAGAACAACGCTACATCGCCTATGGCACATCGAAAGACAAGCGATGCTATAACCTGATGCTGTCCTTACGTCTTTGCAAGCAGGGAACCGCGTGCGGGCAAGATCATCTTAATTCTTTTGATTCGCAAATCCTGTACCCGGTGGTCGAACGCATGATGGAATCGTTCAAGATACTGTAAACACAAAGAGAGCGTGTATACTCAGCGCGCATCCCCCTGCATGGACATTGTGCTTTCTATGTGGAAAGCGGGCTCCGGGTGCCGATCCCAGCCACTTTACCGAAAAAATTCCAGGTGCTTCGCGTGCTCAAGAACATCCTCGGCGCACTCTGCCTGCTGATCGGTCTCTTTGCGCTGGTGACCCCCCTCACGCCCGGCGCCTGGCTCATCATCGTGGGCCTGGAATTGCTTGGTCTCGGGTTCCTGATTCCCAAACGCCTGAGAGAGTACGGCAAGAAATTGATGGATTGGCTCAAGCGCAAAAAGAAGATCAGATAGTTGTATAGGGACAAATTCTGATGTACCTTGCCATTCTTTATTTCTTACTTTTTTCATACCATGAAAAAATTGTTAGGCATCTTGCTCGGCAGCACGCTGATCGCAGGATTGGTTTTGGCAAATGTTCCTGCTGAGCAGAGCGTGCCGACAGCAGGTGCTGCTTCGGTTGACTACTTCCTGAAGCTCGATGGAGTGGAAGGAGAGTCCTCGGATAGCAAACACAAGGGAGAAATCGAAATCTCGTCCTTCAGCTGGGGTGCGACGAATCCCGGCATCGTCATGGGAGGATCGCCTAGGGCCGGTGGTGGTGGTGCAGGTAAAGTGTCTGTGCACGACTTTCACTTTATGAAAAACGCCGACAAATCTTCCCCGATGCTGATGCTCAAGGCTGCGACGGGAGAGCATATCAAGAGCGCCACGCTTACGGTCCGCAAATCGGGCGATAAGCAGGTGGAGTTCTACAAAGTCAAACTCGAAGATGTCCTGATTTCTTCGTATCAGAGCGGAGGCAGCTCGGGAGCAGTTCCGACGGACAGCTTCTCGCTGAACTTCGGCAAAATCGAATTTGAGTACACACCGACCAGGGCCGATGGATCAGCAGCTGCACCCGTAAAGGCTGGGTACGATGTGAAAGCAAATAAGAAGATCTAATACGGTAAAAATGAAAACCGCCCCGAGTGAAATCGAGGGGCGGTTTTTTAATGTATGTACAAATGAGAGGTCTATACTGTAGAAGATGGAGACGCAGGAATTTCAGAGGCTCATAGACAAAACGATCGAGTCGCTCCCGCCGCAATTTCGGGAAAAGCTGGAGGGCGTTGCCGTCTGCGTCGAACCACTTCCCGGGTCACACCATGGCGTACGCAAGGGCAGCAGATCTCTTTTAGGTCTCTATGAAGGAGTGCCGTTTACGGAATGGAATCGCGACTTCAGCGGCAAACTCCTCGATAAGATCACGCTCTTTCAGCAGAACATCGAGGAATTTGCCGAGTCACCGGATGAAATTCCCCATGTCATCCGCGAAACGCTCCTCCACGAAATCGGCCATCACTTCGGACTGGATCACGATCGTATCGGAAAGATGGAGAAACGATGGAAGGCGGCACGCTTGGAGAAACCGTGATAAGTATTACGTATTCAGTATTTAGTATCTAGTATTTAGTATTTAGTATGACGAAGATACTAAATACTATCATCAGAACTAATGCTTTTTTCGCAAAACTAAGTACGCCCATAACAAGAACACGCCGATCGCATAACATCCCAGCAATAAGAACGTCGCAGCGGCGGGCGGCGATTCAACGAGATTGACGATCGTGCCCTGCGGATTGAAGAGCGTATGCAACAGGAAGAACATCACGGCAACGAACTGCAGGAACCACAGCGCTTTGTTCCACTGAAAAATCGTGCCACCCGCGAGGTACGGCAATGGCAGCAATTCGAAGAAGGCATCTTCCGCCAGAAGGACAAAAAGCACGCAGCAGAGATCGAAGAGAACGGGATACGCACTCAGGGCAGGAGTTACTATCCATACCACACCTGCAAGAAGCATAATCCAGAGAATGCCGAGGAATTCGAAGAACCCCTCACGCTCTTTCAAGAGCGACGATGCGATGAGCAACACCAACGGGACGCCGTACAAATAACCGGGATTCAGCTGGAGTTCGCGACTCAGCAGCACGCAGACAACCGCCACGGCAAACCCTCCCACATTCGCCCGAAAACGCCCGGGCATCTTCCATGTCCGCGCAAGAATCGAGAGACCGGTATCTTTGATACATGCCGAAACAATGATACACACAACGGCAATCAGCAAAATCCCCAACTCACGCCCCGGCAGCAGATTGAAATCTGGATTGATGTGCGCCCCGATGATGCCGTACCCAAGAAGGAGCAGCAACATGAACCATGCCCGTTCGTACACACGCGCATTCCCCGTGAAACGCGCAAGCGCAGTTTGTCCGTCACTATTTAGAATATTATTGAAGAGATAGTTCGACGTGCCGACGACCACGAAAAAGACAACGGCATAGAGCGGGATGATCAGAGTGGATGCTACATGGAGCACTCCCCCTTCCTGTGCAAACGCTTGGGGAATCAGGAGATCAATGAGCCATATCAACAGAACGGTCAGCAACGCTTGCAACGGCAACCGGGAAAGAATCACGGACAGCCGCTTCGGATGCGCTACCTTGAGATGCCTGAAGGCAATACCGGTACAACACACGGCACATGCGATAAGAATCGCCAATAGCAGATTCGTTCCGATTGTCTGCGGCGAGCGCGAGATGGTTGCCGGAAAGCGGATGCCGGATGGATCAATCACCGGCGTGTTGTACCCTAACCATGCGCGAGGAGAGATCATGTCTTGCTGTACCACAGTCCCGGTCGCGGTTGCAGAAGTGCGGGCGGAAGAACTTCGCACGACTGGAGATGACGATACGCGCATCGTGCCGACACTCGACGAAAGAACGGGCGCAGAGGAAGGTGCCATGGATGAACGTGCAAACGATGAGGACAATGGCGCAGAGGAACGTTGCACGGATTCACGCGAAGACGGCTGTGATGAATGCACTTCTTCACGTGCCGCGGCACTCGAGATGATATCTCCTGCTCCCTTTTCAAGTGGAATACCGCCGGATGACTCCCCTTGGACGCTCGATGCTTCCGAAGATTTTGTCTGTGGTTCGTCGGCAGCTCCTCCGGATCCTGTTTGTTGGGCAAGCGCAGGATGCGCCCCACTGGCGAACATCGCGACAGCGACAATAACAAGCAGCCGACTCATACTGGAGAGTATAGAATAAATTCCAAGCAGGGATATCCGGATTCGAGTCGGCGGCATGCAAAAAGAAAATCAAGATAGGGAAACTTCATCAAGCTGGCGGGCGCGAATGTATCGTACTCGCCGATGCCGAAGCGCGGCCCGCAATCCAAATCCTGGAAATAAATCGACAGATGTGTCCGCTCTCCCGATGTGTGACAAGCCTGCTATACTGCGCTTACTACCTCTTCTTCTCTTTCCGTATGTGGTTTTCCATCCTGGGTGACTTGGGACCAATCTCCCTATTGCTTGGTCTTTTTTATTTTATCGTCACGCCGATCTTGCTCTTCCGCTTGATGGACCGCGTCAAAAAACTGGAACGCAACGCGCAGTCGGCACCCACTCCACAAAAGCGCGCCGCAAGACCCCAACCAGAAGAAGAGGAGAAACCCGCACGCGCTGAAGCCAAACAGCCGCAAGCAGTACAAAAATCTGCTCCTGCAAAAACCGACTTCCAATCGCTTGAGGAAAAAGTCGGCGCACATTGGCTGCAATGGATCGGCACGGCAGTGCTTGTCGCCGCGCTGATTTTCTTCCTGAAATGGTCATTCGATAACGGCTTGATCGGGCCTACCGGCAGAACGCTCATCGGCTATATCCTCGCGGGATGCGCAATCATTGCGGGAGACAGACTGCGAAAGCGTTATGGCATCTGGTCTCTCACGTTTACGGGCGGCGGCGCGCTTGCCTCATACATCGTGACATGGATCGCCCTGCATACGTATCACCTCTTCCCCTCTCCGGTCGCCTTTGCGATCTATATTCTCACGACTGCTGTCACCTGTCTGCTTGCGGGATATTACGGTGCACTGCCACTCGCGGCCTTCGGCATCATCGGCGGCTTCTTAACCCCAATACTGACGGGCGATGAAGGGAGCACGTTCTCGCTTCTGCTGTATATCCTCATTCTCGATTGCGGCATTTTCGCGCTCGGACGGGCACGACAATGGAGGATGCTCAATGCGCTCGGCCTCATGGGAACCGCCGTGTACGAAATTCTCGCACTCGACGATCCCGCTTTTGGGATGTCGACGGCCCTCGTCTTCATCGCGGCATTCTTCGTGATCTACCTGCTCGTTCCTCTCTATTACAATTTGCTGAAGCAGCAGAAGTCCGAAGGTCCCGATTTGATGATCCTGATCGGCAATGCGCTGCTGCACTTTGTCCTGGTGCTCTGGTGGCTTGGCAAATTTCCCGGCTTGCGCGAGAGCTACGATGCCATGGTTTCGCTTGGCCTCGCGGTGATCTTCCTGATCTTCAGCGGCGAAGTGTACAAGAGAAATAAAACGGATACGCCGCTGGTGCTCGGCAGTCTTTCGCTGGTCGTCCTCTTCACATCATTGGCGATTCCGTTACAGCTCGGGAACGTGTGGGTGCCACTGGCCTGGAGCATGGAAGGCGTGTTCCTTTTGTGGATCGCCCTGAAATTGCATGATCCTCGCATCCAGCGTTTCGCGTGGCTTGTGATGCTCGCAGCGTATTTCTGGTATCTGTTTATCCCCGCAGATACATCATCGGCGAACTTGGGTATGGGCGCCAGCATTCCGCTTCTGTATTTCACCAAGGGTTTCTATCTCTTCCTGGTTTGGACCGTGATGTTCGCGGTTATTGCAACGCTTGGCCTGCTGCGTAGCGACCGGAAAGAGCAGCAAACCTTGCTCTTCGCCTTTGTGGGACTTGCCGTGCTTGCGGGTTCCTTCGGGATGAATATCATGGGGCACCAATCGACGCTGACGGGATTCCAGCGCTTCATCGAGGCGGCGGCCCTGATCGGCGGCAGCTACTTCATTTTATTGCAGGCGGGAAAGCGCTGGACCACGCTGACGGAAGAAGAAAGGAAGATGTTTTCGATTCTCGGCGTCGCCGTGCAGATTGTGACGCTCGTCTACCTCACCAATGAATTCACGCGCGCCGTGGATGACGGACGCCTCTTCGCCAATTTCGAGAGACCGAGACAGGTGCTGCAAGTCGGCATCTCGATCCTGTGGGCATTGTACGCCGCCGCAGTGCTCGTATTCGGTGCGATGCGGAATTGGAAACCGTTGCGCGTCTTCGGCCTCATCATCCTCATCATCGCCACGGCAAAGCTTACCCTCATTGATTTCTTCAGCCTTGGAACAGGCTACCGCGTCATCGGCTTTACTATCCTCGGAGCTGTGCTTGTCGCAGCATCCTTCCTGTATCAGCACAAAAAAGAAACGCTGAAATCTTTGTTCGGCTCCCACCCTTAATCATGCGCCTCCGCCTTTCTTCTCTCGCCATTCTCACCGGTTCGCTCTGGACGGTAGCCGCGCTCGCGGCTCCTGCGTATGAACGCCCGATTGATACGCGCGGCATCGGATCGTCACAACCGGTCTTCATCGCCGTTCCGGAATCGGTACTGCAGGTATCGCCACTGGCTTCGCTTCGTGTCATGCAAGGAAGCACGGTGATCGCACAGAAGAGCGCACCGGAAAGAGCGGGAGAATTACGAGGCATCATCGGAGATGTTTCAGTATGTTCAGTGGAAGGAAACGGACAAACCCAAGCCCTGCATGATGGCAGCACGGCGACATCATTACGCCCGGATCCGATCCGCAATCCTTCTTCCTGCACCATCACGATCGGCTTTCTTGTGCCTGTGCGCGTTGATGCGATCGATGTCGTTGCAGATCAAACATTCTCTTCGCTGATCATTTCCGCGCGCAGCACCAACGGCTATGTGAAGCTGCGGGAAGTGAAGGGAAGTCAGTCGGCCGATTTTTCGTCCGTCATGACCGATGGCATCCGCGTGCAATTCACGTATGAAACGGTCCCGACTCTGCGCGAAGTCACCGTCGGCGGCATGCAGCCTGCGCGCATATTGTTTGAAGCGTCTCCGGGCACGGCCTACCGATTGGTCTATGATGACTCGAATCCTCCCGCGCTTCCCCCTGCTCCCGCTTCCCTCTCCGCCACGAATACAACGGCGTATGCGGTAGTGGGCGGAGAACGCGTACTGGAAGAAGACGCGGATAAAGATGGAATAGTCGCCGCACGCGATAACTGCCCCTCGGTCGCGAACGCGAATCAAAGCGATAAGGATCGTGATGGTCTTGGTGATGCCTGCGACAACGCGCCCGCCGTCCCGAATCTGCCGCAACACGATCAGGATCATGATGGCGTTGGCGATAGCGATGACAACTGTCAGAACGTCTTCAATCCGGATCAGAAGGATGACGATATCAACGGAATCGGAAATCCCTGCGACGATGCTGACGGAGATGGCGTGATGAACGGAAATGATATCTGCATCGGCATCCGCAATGCGGATCAGAAAGACAGCGATGGTGACGGGGTGGGCGACGCGTGCCAACTCGATCGCGATAGCGACGGTCTTCCCGATACGGTCGATAACTGCCGCAGCACGGCGAATGCGAAACAGGAGGACCGCGATCAGGACAACATCGGTGACAGTTGCGACTCATGTCCGGATACCAAAAACCCGGGACAGGAAGACCGCAACGGCAACAATCTTGGTGATGCCTGCGAGGGAGCTGTGCTTGATCCGGATGGAGACGGCACGCCTACCGCGCGCGATAATTGTCCAGCTACTCCGAATGCGGATCAGGTCGACCGCGACCGCGACGGTCTCGGTGATACGTGCGACAACTGCCCAACGATTCAGAATCGTGATCAAGAGGATGGCGACAAGAACGGACAGGGCGATGCGTGTACGGATCTCGATGGCGATGCCTTACTCCCTCCGCTCGATAACTGCCCGACTGTCTTTAACCCCGATCAAGTTGATCACAATAACAACGGCCTTGGTGATGCCTGCGAAGATGACGACGGCGACGGCATTCTGAATGCCAACGATAACTGCCGTTATGCGCAAAACTATAACCAGGGTGACTTGGATGCCGACAAACTGGGTGATATCTGTGATACCACCGATGATCGCTTCTCCGAACAGCATCCCTGGATCATCTGGACCGGCATGACCTTCATCATGATCGTCCTGCTTTCCTTCGTGGTACGAATGGTGCTGAAAATAAAGAAGGAAGGGCTGTAACGCCCGTAGTGCATGCGCATCACTCATGCCGCCATTTCTCCTTGGAACGGAGAGGACGTTATGCAGTTGTTGACTGTTTCATGACGAAGGAATAAAGTACCACTACCCACTACCACTATATCTATGTTGCCGAAACAATCCGAAAAAGCGTTAGCTGCTCTCAAGCGCCTCAATGGTTTAAGCAAAAAGGTCGAGCAGATGCTGCACGAAGGCGATGCGTATTGCCCGGAAATCCTGCGCAATGTGCTGGCCATGAAAGGCCATCTCGATCATGTCCAAGCACAGGTACTGGAAAGCCATCTGAATACATGCGCGCCTAAAAAGTTGGCAAGCGGCACAGGAAAAGAAGATTTCATTCAGGAACTTATCAAAGTAATCGGCCTCTCTACTCGTTAATTACCACCCACACTATGAAGCGCACAATTCTCGCATTTCTTTGCCTCACACTTGCAGCCTGCTCCACGCAAGGGACACCGTCCGATGCCACCCAAGGAGAGATTAGCATGGCTGAAATGATGGGCATAACCGTTGAGGAACTCCGTAAGCAGACTCCTCAAGAACACATGCAGATGATGCAGCACATGATGAACGGCCAGCAAACAAATACCTCTCGCGCCGCATCAAATACATCGGGCTTTTTGCCTGGATTGGGAACGGACATTGATAGTCTGCCGGAAGCAAAAGCAACCGAAACCATTCAGGTCAAAGATGGTGATACCATCGAATTGAATCCCACTCTCGTACGCAAAACGATCAATGGCAAGCAATTTGCGATGTACGGATACAACGGACAGATTCCCGGACCGCTTATCAAAGCGCCAAAAGGGGCAACGATTTCCGTACGCGTACAGAATAAAATAGACATGGAAACGACGATACACTGGCATGGCCTGCGCTTGGATAATGGCTCGGATGGCATACCAGACGTCACGCAGGATGCGATTCTTCCCAATGGCTCGTTCACGTACACCGTGACAATGCCCGACGATGGAATCTACTGGTATCACCCGCATGTACGCGAGGATATTCAGCAGGACATGGGGCTATACGGCAATTTGCTTGTAGAACCGACGACCGGCATCTATCAGCCAGTCAATGCCGAGCAGGTTCTTGTGGTGGATGACCTCTTACTCGGTCAGGACGGAAAGCCAGTAGCGTACGGCAAGAAAAACGTGAATTTTTCGCTCATGGGTCGCTTTGGGAATGTCATGCTTACCAACGGAAAAACGGATTACTCCATGGAGTTTGCAAAGGGATCTGTTGTCCGCTTCTTCATCACGAATGTGGCGAATACGCGAACCTTCCGCTTACAAATTCCAAATGCCAACATAAAATTGATCGGCTCCGACGTTGGTCGCTATGAGAAAGAAGAATGGGCAGATGCCGTGATTCTCGCGCCAGCAGAACGAGCAATCATCGAAGTACAATTCGCGCAAAGCGGTCAGTATGAATTGCGCCACATTGCTGGCGGAAGAAACATCGCCCTTGCAACGATTCGTGTAACGGATACCCCCGCACAGCCATCGTATGCCGCCTCTTTTGGAACATTGCAGGAGAACGCAGATGTCATTGCAGACATTGATACTGTTCGTTCGTATTTTGATAAACCCGTGGACAAGAAATTGCGGCTCACCATAGATATGCATGGTGGCATGGGCATGATGAATCACGGCGGCATGATGCATTCCGATGATGGCATTGAATGGGAGGACACGATGCCGCAGATGAATGCCATGATGAGCAACGAGGCAATGGATTGGGCGCTTGTGGACGAGGCAACGGGCGACAAGAACATGGATATCCACTGGATGTTCAAGAAGGGCGATCTCGTAAAGGTTCGCATCAATAACGACGAACGCTCGGCCCACCCGATGCAACACCCTATTCATTTTCACGGGCAACGGTTCCTTGTCCTCTCGATGGATGGAAAGAAAACGGACAACCTTGTCTGGAAAGATACGGTACTGGTCCCTTCTGGCTCTACGGCCGAAATCCTTATTGAAATGAGTAATGTCGGAGATTGGATGTTTCATTGCCACATTGCCGAACATCTCTCAAACGGGATGATGGGCATGTTTACCGTTCAATAATCTCCATGAAAGAATGCTGCAATCACTCGGCTCATCCGCAAGATCATGCATTGAATGACACTGCGGAATATACGTGTCCGATGCACCCCGAAATCAGGCAGAGTAAACCCGGAAACTGCCCAAAATGCGGAATGTCCTTGGAGCGCATACAGAAAAGTCCTGCCGCGGCTCCCACGCGCTACACCTGTCCGATGCACCCGCAGATTATTCGGGATCAACCCGGATCATGCCCGATTTGCGGCATGGCTCTGGAACCCATGAGCCCTTCTCTCGATGAAGAAGAGAATCCCGAATTGAAAGATATGACTCTGCGTTTTTGGGTTGGAACAGTTTTGGGACTGCCTTTGCTGGCTATAGCGATGCTTGAAGGTTTCTTTGCGCAGATGATCGGCATGTCCTTGATGCCATGGCTGGAATTGCTGCTGGCAACACCTGTGGTGCTTTGGTGCGGATGGCCACTGCTCGTACGTGGATGGGAGTCGCTCAACAATCGTTCTCTCAACATGTTTACCCTGATCGCACTCGGGGTGGCGGTTGCCTATATCTATAGCATCGTTGCCATTCTCTTCCCTGATGCGTTTCCTGATTCTTTCAAGAATGCTCATGGACACGTAGGACGATATTTCGAGGTAGCGGCGACGATTACCGTGCTTGTCTTGCTAGGGCAAGTATTAGAACTGCGGGCGCGCAATCAAACGGGTAATGCGATCAAATCGCTGCTTGGTCTCGCACCAAAGACGGCGCGAATCGTACGAGAAGACGGTACGGAAGAAGATGTGCCTTTGGAACAGGTGCAAAAGGGCGACAGGCTTCGCGTGCGTCCGGGTGAAAAGATTCCTGTGGATGGCGTCATCCTTGAAGGTAGCAGCGCCATTGATGAATCCATGGTGACCGGCGAATCCATTCCATCGGAGAAGATTGTGGGAGACAACGTCATTGGCGGCACGCTCAATGGAACGGGCAGTTTTATTCTGCGCGCCGAAAAAGTCGGCAGTGACACGTTGCTTTCGCATATCGTAGAAATGGTAAGCGCCGCGCAGCGTACTCGCGCACCTATTCAGCGGTTGGCTGATAGTGTTTCGGGTTATTTTGTGCCCGTCGTTGTGGTGATCGCCATCCTGACATTCATCGCGTGGTACATAGTTGGTCCGGAACCTAGTTTGGCCTATGCCATCGTCAATGCCGTATCCGTCCTGATTATCGCATGTCCGTGCGCGCTTGGACTTGCCACACCTATGTCCATCACAGTCGGCGTAGGCAAAGGCGCAGGAGCGGGTGTTCTGATCAAGGATGCAGAATCATTGGAGATCATGGAGAACGTGAACATGTTAGTGGTGGATAAAACGGGAACACTCACTGAAGGAAAGCCACGCTTGGCTTCACTGCGAACATTCAACGGAAGCAGCGAGGACGATGTGCTGCGGATGGCCGCCAGCATTGAACAGGGCAGTGAACATCCTCTTGCGACGGCGATTATTGCGGGGGCGCGTGAGCGCGGCATTTCACCGGAAAAAGCATCGGACTTCCGTTCGGTAACAGGCAAAGGCATACAGGGGACAGTCAGCGGACATGCTGTTCTGTTCGGGAATCAGCAGCTGCTCGATGAGTCAGGCGTGGACAGCAACGTGGCTTCCGATGAAGCGGAAAAGCTGCGCAAGGAAGGACAGACTGTCATGTTTCTTGCAGTTGATACGAAGATGATGGGGCTGATCGGCGTGGCAGACCCTATTAAAGAATCATCCATTGAGGCCATCCGTTCCTTGCAAGAGGCAGGCGTACAAGTAGTCATGCTCACGGGTGACAACCGTACGACGGCAATGGCCGTTGCGCGAAAGCTTGGATTGGAACAGGTGGAAGCGGGCGTGTTGCCAGAGCGCAAGCATGAAGTGGTGCGACGCTTGCAGAGCGAAGGCTACACCGTGGCCATGGCCGGTGATGGCATCAACGATGCACCCGCACTGGCGCAAGCGCATATTGGCATCGCTATGGGCACAGGGACGGATATCGCCATGCAAAGCGCGGGTATCACTCTTCTCAAAGGTGATTTGCGCGGGATCGTGCGCGCGAGAACATTGAGCCAAAAAACAATGCGCAACATTCGCCAGAATCTTTTCTTTGCGTTTATCTACAACGCAGTTGGCGTCCCCGTGGCCGCAGGAGTGCTGTTCCCGTTGTGGGGACTACTTCTCAATCCAATGATTGCCGCTGCTGCCATGAGCTTTAGTTCGGTATCTGTTATCGGCAATGCCTTGCGCCTGAGAAGGGTGCGGCTATAGGCAATACAACGAGATTGAATCGTCTGAGGTGAATGTTGGTAAACCAGAAGGCTCTCGACGCAAACTCTGTCATCGAGATTTTAGTGGAGTGGTACAAAGTCCTGAAAAATATCGCAACTGTCGTAACCATCTAGTTTTATCTCTTCCTGTCGCCCCACAAGAAGACCAAGCCGATGGCGGCCCACATCAAAACCATAAGCCAATCCTGCGTCTGAAGAGCCTCGATAACGGCAACACCGAAAAACAAGACGAAGACCGCCGTGTTTTGTCCTAGTTTCATGCCTGCATGATAGCGATCTTTGAGAAGAGTACTATGGCAGCATGCAGGAAGTTTTTGTTGCAGCCGCGGTTGTGTTGGCGCTGGTGGGCAATGCCCCGTATTTGCGAGATGTCATCAAGAATAGAATCCAACCTCATCCGTACACATGGCTCGTGTGGTCCATCGTTTCAGGGGTGACGTTTTTCGGGCAAGTCGCAAAAGGCGGAGGCATGGGGTCTATTCCGACCGGAGTCGCCGAAATGCTGACGATCATCATCTTCATTTTTTCTTTGCGATACGGCTTCCGGAATATCCAAAAACGAGACACCTACTTTCTCATCATCGCGCTTCTCGGACTCATTCCGTGGGCCATGACGAATGATCCCACTATTTCGGTTATCACCGTTGTCAGCATCGATGTCATCGCATTTCTTCCGACGCTACGTAAAACATGGAAGCTCCCCAAAACCGAAATACCCATCTTGTATGCCATGAACGTGCTCCGTCATGTTCTGACGCTTTTTTCATTGGATGCATACAACATCGCCACCACTTTGCATTCCATAGCAATGATCATTATCAATTCAATCATGACTCTGTTCATTCTGGCACCACGACGGCGATAAGGCCGGTGATGCGCGCGAAGATGATGAAAACGACGGCGTCGATAACCGCTTCTCTGAGCAGCATTCGTGGATGATCTGGACCGGCATGACGTTCATCATCATTGTCCTGCCGCGGTACGGATGGTGCTGAGGATAAGGAGGAAGGACTATAAGGAAATCAGCGTCCATTTATCCCTCTTGGCGCAAGAGCTGATGCAACAAGGGCATCGCGTCTTCCAAGGATCGTAATGTGTGATGCGTAAGTTGGAGAATTTCGGATGTAGGCTGAATGAGATCAGGCACCATGACCACATGCATTCCCGCAGCATGCGCGGCAGTGACACCATTGAAGGAATCCTCAAACACCACACAATCTTGAGGATTCACATTAAGCCTGTCTGCAGTAGCAAGGAAGATTTCAGGATCTGGCTTGCTGCGCGTGACTTCATCCCCTCCCGTGATGCACTGGAAATACTCCATGAGCTCGGCACGGCTGAGGTGGGCCAACACTTTTTCGCGCTGGGTGGAGCTTGCCACGGCACAGGGAACCCTGCGCTCCTGTAGCCACGAGAGCACTGAGAGAACACCTGCTTTCACCGGTACTCCGTGTTCATGGAAATGTGCCTGTGCCATCTGGTTTTTCGATGCACGTACAAGCTCCACAGGAAAATCATTTCCCAGTTCCTGTCGTAACACTTCATCAGCATCACGTGCGGTTCGTCCAATGAGCTTCAGCAACACTGTCCTCACTTTGTAATACCCATGCTTGGCACATGCCTGCTCCCAACACCGCAGCGTGAGTTCTTCCGTATCGAGCAACGTACCGTCCATATCCCAGATAGTGGCGAGGGGGCGCATAGTCATTGCTTGGTGCTGGCAGGGCCACGGGGAATCGAACCCCGATTTGCAGGATGAGAACCTGCTGTCCTAACCGTTAGACGATGACCCCAAGTTAGAATGTGCGCGGAGTATAGCCCAAAACAGCAATTCTTCAAGAGAAGGAGCGCTTTGGCAGCAGAACAGCATCTTCTCTGGAGGAAGCGAGAGAAAATTGGATTTTGTTGATTGCACATAGGAGACACCAGGCATAGGGTGTGCGATCGGAGGAGGTACCAACAACGAACGGTCGTTCACATCACGGGTACCGACTCTGAAAGGAGGCTACGAACATGCGTTTAGGCAAGTTCGGACGAATGTTGCTTCGAGGCGGCGTCTATGCGCTTGCCGCTTTCGGCCTGCTCTGCATCTTCATGATCACACTGCTGGCCACCGAAGTCCTCAATCTCCAGCACGTCGATGTCTTCATCCGCTGGGTCCAGTATGCCGGAGCATGGATTCTCGGCATCTATGGCTCAAGTGTCGCGGCTGCACTGCTACGCCAGCTCTATCTTCAGATAGCCGCCTATCAACAGGAACAGGCCGATCGTCTCGCGAGAGAACGCACGAAAGAGCTGCTCAGCGAGCTGATTCCGGATGTTCTCAAGGCAACGCTTCCTACAGTTCTGGCAGAGCTTCTGCCCGCCGTTCAAGCGGGAACAAACCGGCCGGAAAAGGAAACACCCCGCCCGGAAGCATGAAGCGGAAGGAAGGCGAATCAAAGGATCACATCGATACCGAAAAAGCCGGCTTGGTATTGGATGATCCCGACACATGCGATGATTTCGCATGGATTCTGCCATTCATACACCCCTTTCTTCCGCAGACTCTACGACTGCTCGGCTACGCCTGGGCGCTCTACTACCGGGCACCCTTACCACGCGCTCCGCCCTTTACTGCATGATGCTCACTCTCCCAACCAGAAAGGTACCGCACACGAATGATCGTTTCCCACTTCCTTAACCCCCCTCGTCACGTACGAGGGGATTTTTTGCGACGTCACCTTTGCGGTTTCAATGATGATACCCGCTCCCGCGATTGATTTCACAGGCGCGATACAGTTGCTCCAAAAAGAGCACGCGGCAGAGTTCATGCGGCAGCGTCATATCGCTTAAACGCACTACGACGCGCGCTTTTTTGCGAACGGCATCGGTCAGACCGTAGGCGCCGCCAAGCACGAAAATACTCGGCGTGCCTTGATCGCGCGCAGCACCAAGATGCTTCGCAAATTCCATCGAAGTCATCCCCTTTCCTGTTTCGTCCAGCACCCAAATATCCCCCTGCATGCTCTCGAGCGATCGAAGGAGCCGCTCCGATTCTTCAAGTTGCTGCACCACACCGTCCTTACCGCGACTCGGCCCCAATTCCAACACAGTCAGCGAAATCTGCGGACGCAAACGCTGCAGATACTGCTCACACGCTTCCTTCACCCACTGCTCTTTCGGTTTGCCGATCGTGAGAAGCGTCACGCGTTGCATCTTACTTTTTCTGCAAAACGCTCACGGTTTCGATGTGCGCGGTGTGCGGGAACATATCGACCGGCTGCACCGATCGCAATTCGTACCCCTTCTTCATGAATTCGCCGAGATCGCGCGCGAAAGTCGCGGTGTTGCAGGATACGTACACGATCTTGCGAGGCGCATGGGCGATCACCGCTTCGGTTGCGGCAGGATGCAGCCCCGCGCGGGGAGGATCGAGCACGATCACGTCGAACACATACTTGCCACCGGGCTTGAGCTGATCCTTGAGAATTTGCTCGGAACGGCCTTTGTAGAAACTGATATTCCCGATGCGATTTTTTCCCGCGCTCTTGAGCGCATCTTCCACCGCGGAAGGATGACTCTCGATACCGACGACTTTCTGGCAGAAGCGCGCGAGATACTGACCGATCGTTCCCATGCCGCAATAGGCATCGAGCACCGTGTCGCGCGACGTGAGGTCCGCGGACTGCAAAATCGCTTGATACAACTTCTCGGTACCGAGCGTGTTCGTCTGGAAGAACGAAAACGGAGAAATTTCGAATTCAAGATCGAACAAACGTTCGGTGATTGTTTCCTTGCCGACAAGCGTGTGGATCTTCGGCGCTTCGGGTTTGTCATTGAGGCCAGTGCTTTCGATCATGAGCAGCGATGCCAACCCAGGACGGCCCGCGAACCGCATGAAGTTCTGGAACAGTGGCTCAAGTTCTTTCTTTTTCGCGTTCACCATGAAGCCGATCATGTGCTGACCGGTATGAATGCCGCGACGCAACAAGAGCGTGCGGAGTAACCCCTTATGCGTCTTCGGATTGTAGACCGGCAACTTCGTATCCTGCATGAAGCGGCGGACATCGGAGAGCAGCGTACCGATTTGTTCGTCATACAAATGACACTCGCTGATCGGCAGCACGGTCGACCATTCTCCGGGCTGATGGAAGCCGATCGTCGGGTTTTCATCGAAATAGATGCGCTTGCCGTTCTTCTCTTCGCTGCGCATTGAAGCATAGCCAAAACTCATCTCCAATTTATTGCGATAGTGAAACACCTGCGGGCTCGGGATGATCTTAAGCACGCGGCCCGGGAGCTGTTTACGGGCTTCTTCATCAATGGGAGTCAGATGCTCAAGGGTCTCGCGGACGATATCTTCTTTGTATTTCAACTGCCGGTCATACGGCAGGTTTTGCCAGGTGCAGCCTCCGCAAGAGAGGAAGTGCTGACAGCGAGGCATGATCTCATCTTTGGCTTTTCGAATGATTTTCTGCACCTTTCCTTCGGCAAAGCGGTCTTTGCGCTTGGTAATGACGATTTCCACCTCCTGACTCGGAATGGCACCTGGGATAAATACGGGTAAACCGTCGATATGGGCCAATCCAGAGCCCCCGTGCGTAACCTTCTCAATGGTGACCGTATAGTGCTGACCCCCATGAACTGAGGTCTCGGGAATTGTTGACATCTTATATAAAATGTGATAAAAAGTACTACTTTCTGCTTTCAAGCAATGCGAACTCTCCACCTTCGCCTCATCTGCCTCTTCTCGGCAATTTCTACCCTTACGCTCCTGCTTGTGCCGGGAAGCATAGCAGACAGCACCCGATTGACAAGCGCTCCACCCCTGCATCAAAGCTCTTCGGAGCGATCGTGGAACCTGGTTGGCTGGATGCGGACGCAACGAGCCTTTACCGCTCCGAAGCAACAAAAAATCGTCGCACTGCTTCCCGCGACCGCTCCGGCGGAGCATCCATTGCTGGCAGTGGTGAAGAAAGAAGATATACGCCCGCAGCATCAACGTTTGGCGGATGCATTACTGCGTGCACTTCCTGCAGGCTGCCGCGATAACCTGAAAAATTTCTATATCCGCTATGATCATCCCAAAAACCGCGGACTCGGCGGCAAGACAACCATTATCGTCGACGGCTCGTTCGGGGATGCGGAAGTGATGGCACTCATCACGCACGAATGCGGTCACGTGATCCACAGCAATCTCCCCGGCACGCCCTCAAGCGGAGCCAGCGGATTCAAGGATGGTAACATGGTCTTCTACAAGGATTCCCCCATCGTTTCATTCTTCTCCTTATCGTGGGCGAATGAGAAGGTTCTGAAGAGTGGCTTACGCGAACAGGATTTCGTGTCCGAATATGCGCAAAGCGGTGTATTCGAAGATTTTGCAGAAACGTTCGCTGCCTATGCCCTGCACCCGGATGCAATGGAAGAACAGGCAAAGACCAGCGTGATCGTCGCCAAGAAACTTGCCTGGATGCGCACGCACTTGCCGATGCCAAATCCCATCTCCGTCAGCGAATATCGCTGGAACGGCACACCGCCGTGGGATATCACGAGATTGGGATACAAGTGGATAGGTAGCACACAATCATGAGGTCCTTTATGCTGATCGCATGTCCCGCCGCACCCTCGCCCTGTGGATCTGGCTTCTGAGCGATCTTGCCCTGTTCATCGCCAGCTTCGTACTCGCGTACTTTTTGCGTGTCGGCTTTATTTTTTCCTCAGATTTTCCCTTCAAGCAATTCCTGAGTATCGCGGCACTGGCCGCCATACCGTGGCTGGTGATGCTGATTCTCCTGCGAACATTCAGCCTGATGCGTCGTCAGCAGAGCCTGCGCGTCGGCGCGTATCTCCTGGTAAGCGCCATCGTCGCCACTTCGCTCTTTGCCCTCTCCTACTTCTTCATCTTCGGGCTATTTTTCAGTCGATTGCTGCTGATCTATGCCTTGGCACTTTCGTGGGTTCTGCCTTGGGCTTGGCATATGGCATGGGAACAGATCATGCGTGCATGGCTGCGTATCGGAACACCGATGTATCCAACCCTCATTATCGGTGCCACGCGTGAGGCCGCACACTTGATCCGCTTGTTGCAATCGCAAAAGAGCCCGCTTGCGCCCGTCGCCATCCTCGATGGCCGCGGTACGAAAGAAACATCACTCGAAGGCGTCCCGGTTGCCGGAAAGTTGCATAAGCTGGACGAGACGATTGAAAAACTGCGCATCACGCATCTCATTCAATGCAGCGACTTGGAACAATCGATCAATCTACTCTCCGCATGCCGCGCCAAAGGCATCACGTATCTCCTGCTTCCATCCGTGCTCGGCATCATTGAAGGTGATGAAAAAATCGAGTCACTCGAAGGACAGCCGGTCACAGCCATTCATCCGCCGGAAGCGTGGTGGAAATGGTTCTTCAATTGATCTATGCGTGCCTTTCTCCTCGCAGGCGGATTCGCCACCAGACTCTGGCCCCTCACGGAAAAACGTCCGAAGCCGCTGTTGCCGCTTGCGGGAAAACCGACGTTGAATCATATCATCGATGCACTGCCGCCGGAGATGCCGGTCACCGTCAGTACCAACGCCGCATTTGAAAACGTCTTCCGCGAATGGGAAACCACGATGCGCGGGCGCGGCAATGTGGAACTGGTGATCGAACGCACGATCAGTGATGATCAGAAACTCGGAACACTCGGTGCCGTGGCACAGTGGCTGGAACAGACGGGAAACACCGACGATCTTCTGCTGATCGCGGGCGACAACTATTTCGGCTTCTCGATGACGGCGTTTTTAGAACAGTATCATCCGGGAACGGCGCTGCTCGCGGCGCACGACATCGGCGATCGCAGCAAAGCATCGGCCTTCGGCACCGTGATTCTTGCCGCAGACGGCAAACACATCGAAGCGTTTGAAGAAAAGCCATCCGAACCCAAGACCTCGCTCATCAGCACTGGCGTCTCGATTCTCCCCGCAAGCACGCTCCCCATTCTCCAAGAATTCGCCAAGGTGAAACCTGATAACATCGGAGGAATCTTCGAAGAGCTCCTGCGCCGCCAATTGCCGGTGGAATGCTTTCAGTTTCAGGAACCCTGGTTCGATATCGGATCTTTTGAAGCATATCTGGAAGCAACCCGGATGCTCGTCGGCGACCGGATGCTTGGAAGTCTGGCGACGTTTGAGGATAGCACCCATGAAGGAAGCGTGGTGCTGGGAACAGGCACCTACGTAAAAGGCAGCGTGCTCCGGAACACGGTGATCTTCGAGGATTGCCGTATCGATGACTGTATTTTGGAAAATTGCGTCATCGACAGCGATTCTGTCTTAACGCGGGCAGATTTGACCGGCAAGATGATCCGCGCGGGCACGATGTTAGAGCGGCCATGAAGCGGAGTGCGGTATCCAAATAAATTGCGCATATGGCAATCCTCCCCTACACTTTACGAAGCCTATGAAGCGTTTTGCATTTCTCTTGGCTCTTCCTTTGATATTGGCAGGCTGCGGGTCGACAAGCGCCAGCTATCAGCTGCTCTTCGATACCACGAACAGCACCATGCGCAATGCGCTGACCCTCACAAGCGTGAAAGTGGTCGAGCGAAGGCTCGAACGCTTTGAAACGACAATGGAAGATCAAAGTATAGAACCGAATGGCAGCGGTGCCATCCTGACCGTGAAAGTGAAAGACGGAGGCGTTCTGCAACCGCTTACCGAAGAGCTGACCGCCCCCTTCAAGCTGCGCATTATGAAAGGCGTGCCGGAAGGGCAAGGAGATATCAATGTGCAGGGACACGGAGATTTCAAGGAAACAGGCATTACGGAAAAAGATTTGATGTGGGCCGAAGCCGCGGAAGATGACAAGAAAAAGGGAGCCGTACACATTCTCTTTACGCCAGCAGGACAAACAAAACTCGGAACCCTGTTCGCCGAGAGCAAGGACAAAGACATCGGTATTTTCGTGCGCGATCGCTTGATCAGCAAATTAACGGTCAAAACTGACGAAAGACAGACCGATATCGTGATCCGCGATATTCCTTCCCCCGAGCTGGCAAAAATTTTCGTCGACGACCTGAATGTCGGCTTGCATGTGATCTTTAAGCCGCTACCGTAGCTGCCTATGGCTTCTTCTCGCACTCCGTATCTCTGGCCCGCTGCCACCGCAATCGCAGGATTGTTCATCGCAATCATCGCTCTGCCTTCAGAATATAAGCAATGGGCGCCCGCCTTCCTGCAACAGCCGGATTATCACTTCGGGCTCGATCTTGCCGGTGGCACGCAATTGGATTTCCGCATTTCCGAACAGGAAATTCAGCAGCAAATCACGGCCATCGATGCGCGCATCGCGGAGATGGAAGCACAAGGAACAACCGGAGAGGAGATCGATAAGTTGCGCGCCGATCGCGCCGCCATCGTGGAACAAAGCGGAAAGTTGGTCGAAGCGATTCGTACCGTCCTTGAGCGCCGCATCAACTCGCTCGGCGTGAGCGAGGCGACGATCACGCCTTCGTATATCGGCGGCGAGAAGCACCTGCTTGTGGAATGTCCGGGTGTGGTCGACGTGCAGAAATGCATCGAAACCGTGGGAAAAACCATTCAGTTAGAATTCAAAGAGGAATTCACCGAGGCGACCGCTCAGTATGAACAATCCGTGAAAGACAAAGTGGCTGCCGCAAAACAGCGTATGGTGCAGAGCGGAGCGAGCTTGCAGGTGCTTGGCCAGGATTTGGCACAACTCGGCGTTTCGTACAGCGACTCGCAGGCATTCTTTAGAGACCAACTGCCCCAGGGCATGGAGGATGTGTGGAACCTGCCCGCCGGAACCAACGTCGTAGAACGCACCGTGACCGTCCCGACGACCGTCACGAATGATCAGGGCCAAACGGTGGAAGAAACGATCAAAGGCATCATGCTCACGCAGGTCTTGAAGCCGCGCACCCAAACGGGCCGCGTGATTCAAGAGGCATCAGTCGCATTCGAGACACTTGCCAAAACCGATCAAACTTTGAGCTACGAACTGCACAAGGAAGAACCGCTCGGCGATAACCTGCCTGCAATCGCAGTGGCAACATTGCGCCAAATGCGTGCGGGAGAATTGAAGAGCATCGACATGGGAGACGGCACCGCGAAAGTGCTCTTCCTGCGCTTACTGAATCCGGGGCAACAAGAAGCGGAAGTCAGCCATATTCTCGTTTCTTACAAAGGAGCAAATCAAGCGGAGCCGGGCGTCACCCGTACCAAGGAGGAGGCACTGAAGCGCGCACAGGATTTGAAGAGTCAGCTTGCCGCTGGCACAAACTTCGAGGAACTCGCTCGCGCACAATCCGATGGCCCGTCAAAACTCAGTGGCGGCCGCATCGGCGCAGTAACCAAAGGCTCCGGTCTCGTCCCCAGTTATGAGGCCTACGCCTTTTCCGCAAAAGACGGACAGATCAGCGATCCGCTTGAATCCCCCTTCGGGTATTTCATCGTCAAAGTCGACAAAGTCGCTCACATGACTTCCGATGTCGTCAGCTTCGACGCGCTCACCATCAAAGGTCAGGATGCCGCCCAACGCGCGGCAGACATCATCGCAAAGCTGCAACGGGGAGAAGTAAAAGACCTGCAAGAAGCGATCACGCTGCGCACACTCTTCTTCTCCTTGGCTCCGACAGGCTGGAAGGATACGGAGCTGAACGGCCAGCATTTCCGCACTGCCACGACAGTCTTGGATCCGACGACCAACCGTCCGATCGTGCAGATCACCTTCAATACCGAAGGCGGCCTGCTCTTCCAAGAACTGACGAAGAAGAATATCGGCAAGCGCATCGCCATCTTCGTCGGAGGAGAATTGGTTTCCGCCCCCACCGTCCAGGCGGAAATCACGGGGGGAGTCGCAGTCATCACGGGTAGCAATAATATCGATGAAGCCCAGAAGTTGACGCAAGATTTGAATACGGGAGCGATCCCAGCCCCCATCTACCTGAGTGGCCAACGCACGGTGGAAGCCACGCTCGGCGCACAGGCTTTGACAACCTCGGTGCAAGCGGCTCTCTACGGACTCATCGTGCTCATGCTGTTTATGATTTTCGTGTACCGTTTCCTCGGCGTGCTCGCCATGGCGGGCCTCACGGTGTACTGCTTGATCTTCATCGCAATGCTCAAGCTCCCCCTCTTCTTGGTCTCCGATCAGTATATCGTCCTCACACTCGCAGGATTGGCCGGTATGATCCTCTCGATCGGTCTCGCGATTGATACGAACGTCCTCGTCTTCGAGCGTATGAAAGAAGAATTGCAGAAAGGAAAATTGCTGAAGACCGCGGTCGAAGTCGGTTTCAACCGTGCTTGGTCCAGCATCCGCGACAGTAACATTTCCACGCTCATTACCTGCGCACTCCTCTTCCTTATCGGCACATCGATCGTTCGCGGCTTTGCCGTCACGCTCGGTCTGGGCGTGTTGATCTCGATGTTTACGGGCATGATCATCGTCCGCTGGCTCGCGCGCAGAATCGCCACCACGCCGTTGGCCAATAATCCGGCATTGTTCCCAGGAATGCAGAAGGGATCTGCGGGACAAGGACAAAAGTAAACATCTCTCTCGTCATGCTTGCCGAAACGGAGACGACGTCGTCTCCGTTTCGCTTCGATGACACAGCGATTTCGCTGTATTTTTTCAGATAACTTTTCACAGTTTTCCCTGCTTCGTCCGTCCTCATACCTGCTATCCTCCCTATAGTATGAAACACCTCCTTCGTGGCTTGCTGTTATCACTGATCGTACTGCCCTCTTTTGCGTTCGCTGCCGAAACCATCAAGAGTGGCGAGCATACGCTCGGGAGAAAAACCGCGCCAATCACGCTGGTCGAATACGCCGACTTTCAGTGTCCGTATTGCCAGCAGCAACATGCGACCCTCAAGCAATTGATCCGTAAATATCGCGGAAAGGTGAACTGGATGTATCGCCATTATCCTCTTCCCAATCATCCTTTGGCGCAGAGCGCCGCCGAGGCTTCGGAGTGCGTAGCCTATTTAGGAGGGAATACCGCCTTCTGGGGATTTGCCGATGCCCTCATGACGCAAAAGACTTTCAAGACGTCGGACTACGCGCTGATCGCAAAACGCTATGACGTCGACGCCATTGCGCTGAATAACTGCATGACCCGGAAGATCTTCGAAAAGAAAGTGAATGACCAAGCGAAGGGCGGCACCAAGGCGGGCGTACAAGGAACGCCAACGGTATTTATTGTGAACAGAAAAGGACGCAACCAAAAGACCATTGCAGGCGCTCAACCCCTCGAGCAATACACCGCCGTCATTGATCAGATGTTGAGAGATCTTGCGAAACCGGCGTCCTATTAAGCGGCCATCGCACGACTATGGTCATCGACCAAGCCGTAGTCTTTCTTCTCATTGATCGCCTCCGCAAGATCATTCCAATCAAGATTCGCCCTAACAAGCGCGCGCGTTGTGTGCTCGACGTGTTCGATGTATGACTGCGCGACGAAGCGGTTACCTGTTTCATGGACCGTCAACGCCTCAACAAGACGTTTATCCGTGAATTTCTCTCTTCCAATAGTCGCCACCGTGTCCCCTTTCGCGGACGCCCCTACTTTCATCGGTGCGCTGTGATGGTTATCACGATGATACTTTTCGTGATCGCCGATCTCTTGCGCTTTCGCAATGGTCATCTCAATGGAATCGCCGACCGCCAACGCATCTTCCGCAATTTGAATATGCTGGTCAGAGCATGTTCCTCCTATGCCAGTCGGCAAATCCGCGATCACCGCCCCCTGAATCGCACCGCGCACGCCATCAATGTACTGATAGACCTTGGCCTTCTCCTGCTGCTCCAAATGTTCCGCATTACCCTTTACGTCCTGTAAAAACGTATCCGGCGAACCGGCGGCCTGCTCAACAGTTTCGTTAATACATTCTTCCGCGGAGACTGGGAGGGCTTCTCTCATGGCCCTATTGTGCTCTCTCCGCTTTGATGGTCAAGTATTCTTCCTGAATTTCCTATTCTTTACTCAATACAAGATCCAAAGACCAAGGATGAGCATCTATGTCGCCACTGCGAAGATGAGACAGCAAGATGGTCGATGTGCAGCCGGCATCTTCCAATGCATCCCCTAAGATCGGTAGATCTCCATAACTTTTATCCTGCTCGATTGCCAGTGCTATCTGCATGACGGTTTCCGTACGCCATGCCGGAAGCACATATCCCTGGCTATACGGATTTCCGAACATAGTACGGACAAGCTGTGCCTGTACAACAGTTTCGCAAAGCGGATCGCCATCCTTCATAGCCTGTTCTGTCCTCTGAACCGTATTTTTCAGACTACGCAAAAAGGAGAAAAAGAGTGCAGGATCGGCTTCTGGTGTCTCTTCAGGAGCATTTACAAGTTCTTGTGCAACAGACTGCGCCCAAGATGCCACTTGAGCCGTGCGAATCGCCAAACATCCTTGAAATCCAGCCTCGGGTGAGCCGGGCACCGCAGCCGAGTTGTCTCGATCGCACGTATTTTCCGCCGCACAGGAAGCCCATACAGCTACCCACGCAGCACGAGCTACAGGAGCAGAAGGTCCTAACGCCCACACACTATGAGCCTCTTTCACTGCACGCGAGGATGCCTGTCGCGCCCCCCTTTCAAAGCCTGCCAAAGTATCCACATCAATCTTGCCGTTTGCAAAAAGTTCGGCAGCGTCTATTGCTGCAATGCTCTCTGGAAATTTCATTAAATGCTGAACACGCCGCGCGCACGCAACCGCAAAGAGACGTCTCTTGCGCGGCGTCACGAGATGCAACGTTTCCAGTTCCTTGAACATTACTGCTGGATCGATGGCGCGTTCCCACGCTTCCGTTTTTTTCTTTAACTCCGGATCGAGGACACACGCCACTGCTTGAGGAACTCGTTTCGTATCCAAAGGCCGTATCTCATGTTCTTCCTGCGCATCAACATTCACCTCCTCGCGCTCGTGACCAGGGGTATCAGTAGACATGAATGCATTATTCTGGAGCAATTAATATTCTGTCAACCAACTTACCTACGCTCAAAGAGAAGAAACGAAAATGCATGTGCATGTCGCTCATCTTCAGCGTGATTCGTACGACTGACCTCTTTCCATTCCTCTGACGAAAATTCCGGAAAATGCACATCTCCTTCGATATCTGCCCGAACGCGCGTGAGGTAAATACGATCTGCCTGCGGAAGCGCTGCTCTAAAAATTTCCTCTCCCCCGATCACGAATACTTCGCGCGGATCATCGGCTTTTGCAATCTCCATTGCCTGTTCCAGAGATGCTGCTGTGTCACAACCCTCAAATGATCGCTGCTGACGGGTAATGACAATGTTCCGGCGCCCCGGAAGCACGCGCCCAATGGACTCATGCGTCTTGCGTCCCATGATGACCGGGCAGCCCTTCGTCACTGTGCGGAAATGCTGCAAATCATCGGGAAGGTCCCAGGGCAGCGTATTGCCTTTGCCGATCACATTATTCTCGCTGGCCGCTGCAATAAGGGAAAGCACCATGACCCGACCATAATAGCGGAAGAAGACGTGATATTCAGTTTTTTGGGGAAGCGCGTATCCTGGAGCGGACCCATGCTGCGCTTCTTCCTCTCCACTTTCTACGTACTCTTGCCGATGTACGTGGCAAACATGGCACCGGTGATCGCCAAGAAATTGTCATGGCTGCCGCTCGGCACGCCGATTTCCAAGCACTGGTTCGGCGCACATAAAACGTACAAAGGATTCTATACGGCCTACATAGCCGCTCTTGTCATGTTGTGGATCCAACGACTGCTACAGAAAAACGGCATCTTCGAATCAATCCGGCTGATCGATTATCAGGTCGATAATATTTGGTTTATCGCAGTATTGATGGGCATTGGCGCCATGTTGGGGGACACGGTGAAATCCTTCTTCAAGCGCAGGTTGGGGTTCAAAGAAGGCAGTGCCTGGATTCCCTTTGATCAACTCGATTTCCTGCTCGGAGCTCTTCTCTGCCTCGTCCCCTTTTACACGCTCCCGCTCCCAGTCGTCCTGATTGCGTTTCCGCTGACGCTTGTGCTGCACATGCTCACGAACGTCGTCGGGTATGTATTGGGCTATAAAGAGGTGTGGTGGTAACCCTTCGGCGAGCTCAGGGTGACACAAAAAATGTCATGGTGAGCCCGCCTGTCCTGAGCGGAACCGAAGGGTCGAACCATGACACTAAACCGCAATCGGTGCTTTAATGCTCGGATGCGGATCGTAGTTCTCGATGAGAATATCTTCGTACTGGAAATCGAAGAGCGATTTGATGGCGGGATTGAGCTTGAGAGTAGGCAGCGGACGGAAGTCCCGCGTGAGCTGCTCGCGTGCCTGATCCAAGTGATTAAGATACAAATGCGCATCGCCAATCGTGTGCACGAATTCTCCAACACCAAGATTGGAGACATGCGCGATCATATGGGTGAGCAGTGCGTACGATGCGATATTGAACGGCACGCCCAGGAAAATATCCGCACTGCGCTGATAGAGCTGGCAAGAAAGCTTTCCGTCGTTTACGTAAAATTGGAACAGCGTGTGGCACGGTGGGAGCGCGACTTGATCGGCCTCTTTCGGATTCCATCCCGTAACGATAAGGCGACGGCTATTGGGGTTGCGCTGAATCTCATTGAGGAGCCATGTGATCTGGTCTTTCCCGTCGCGCCCATACGAGCCGTCCGGCATCAGCGTCGCTCCGAAATTCCGCCACTGGTGACCGTAGATCGGCCCGAAATCCCCTGCCTTCCGCCCAAAGCGCGCGCACTGCTCTTCCGTCGCCCATTCATCCCAAATCGTCACGCCATGCGCATGCAAATAATCGATGGTCGTCTCGCCGCGCAGGAACCACAGCAATTCATGAAAAATCGAACGCGTGTGCAGTTTTTTCGTGGTCAGCATCGGGAATCCTTGTGCGAGATCAAACCGCATTTGATGCCCGAATACGCTCAATGTCCCCGTTCCGGTGCGATCTCCCTTCTGGTGGCCGGTATCTAAGACGCGAGTGAGGAGATCGTGATATTGCTGCATGGGCGAAATATACATCATCGGCATGCCGCTCAACATCATTGACAAAAATCGAAAAATTATTAAGGTATTCCCATGCCAAAATTTCTCGCGGAATTCAAAAAATTCGCCGTCAAAGGCAACGTGATCGACCTCGCGGTCGGTGTCGTCATCGGCGCGGCGTTCAACAAGATCGTCACGTCACTGGTGAACGACATCATCATGCCACCACTGGGATTACTGCTCGGCAGAGTCGACTTCAGCAACCTCTACCTGAATCTTTCAGGAACAGCTTATGAAACACTGGCCGATGCCAAGAGCGCTGGCGCAGCCACGATCAATTACGGCGCATTTCTCAATATCATCATTGAATTTCTCATTGTAGGCTTGGCTGTCTTTCTCTTGGTAAAACAGATCAACAAGATGAAAGAGCTTGGTCAGAAAAAAGAAGCGGCGACCGCTCCTGCCACGAAAGATTGTCCGTTCTGCATCTCCAAAATTCCTTTGGCTGCAACGCGTTGTCCACAGTGCACATCCACCCTCATCCCCAGCCCTTCCCCTACAGGGGGAAGGGGGACGAATTAACGAGTCGTTTCCCCTCTCCCGTGGGAGAGGGGCCAGGGGTGAGGGTCACGAGGGAAATACATCGTAAAATACACAAAAAAAGGATGACGGCAGAACCGTCATCCTCACTATCAGACGTTATTTGAGCCACATCAGTAGCACGCCGAGTGCTACAAAGAAGATAGCTCCTGCGAAATACAGCCTCTGCATGAGAGGCGACTCTACGAGCTGACTCTGGAGCGCCTGCTCGGTCTTGCGCTGCTCCATCAACTCTTCGCCGGCGAACTGCGAGGCGAGGTGCTTATCGAATCCTCGCTCACACCATTGCCGGATCAGCTCCTCGAGCGAAGCCTTCGGGTCGGATTCTGACGCCTTGGCGTTCTGCCAAAGCATCAGGTAATACAGGGCTGCGCCGAGCAGCCCCACGCCCAGCAGGAAAGCGCCTGCGGCGACCAGTAATACCCACGGATTCATAACGAAATCCTCCTTGTGAAAGATCTGATCGTAAACAATACTTTACACTAATTACTCAATTTAGTAAAGAAAATGACGGCCTTTTTCAGTTCTTAAAGGTGAAGGCAAATCCCTGCACGCCACGCCCTTTCAGCTTCAAGACCATCTCATGCTGGCCATAATCCCCGGTAAAGAGGTTAAAAAGATCATGGCGGTCAATCGTGATATCGGAGGAATGCTTGCCATCAATCCACACTTCCCCCTTCACGGACGTAATCCCCTCAGCAAGACCTAACACCAAATTCATTTCACTGCCAAGGAATTTCATGCGGATTTCGCCCTGGTCACTGACAAGCAATTGATGCTCGCCATCGATCAACTCCCACTGCCCGTCCAAGTAATATTTGTGCAGTTCCAGAGTTTCGGGAGCTTTGTAGTCGATCACGTCATCTACGGGGATTCCCTGCGCATTCCCGAGCGCAGGCCAGCTTCGCGCACCCAAATACGTCTCGGGCGTGCTGCCGCGCCCCAAACTCGTCGGCTTCGGTTCAGGCGCTCCCGCGGGCATGGCAACATCAACGCCCGCTTCTTTTAGCAACGCCGCAATGGCGCGGTCCGTCTCGTCGTAACGCCCCTCTCCGAAGTGGGTGTAGCGGACATAGCCTTCCGCATCGATCAGATATTTCGCGGGCCAGTAGCGATTCGCAAACGCACCCCAGGTGCCGAAATCATTGTCTTGCGCGACGGGATACGTCAGCCCATGACGCTTGATGGCATCGGCGACGTTGCCTTCATCTTTCTCAAACGTGAACTCGGGAGTGTGCACACCGAGAAGCACGAACTTCCCCGTGTCACGGTATTTGTCCCAGTACCCCTGAATGTGCGGCAACGTGCGGATGCAGTTGATGCAGCTGTATGTCCAGAAATCGATCAGCACCACCTTTCCTTTCAGATCAGCCATCGTGAATGGTGCAGAGTTATGCCACCGACCAAGACCTGTAAATTCTGGGGCACGGACAATCTTGGGAAGTGAGGAGACATCCATAGGAGATTGGGTAGAAGATTCGGGCTGAAAGAAATTTTGTTCCAGTTGATTCGCAAATGTTCCGTAACTCGTATTTTGCACGAGATACGTCTGCAAGCGCTCAAGCCAACCGAAATGCAATGCGAGCGCGGTCAGCATCAGGAGATATCCGGCGAATTGCTTGATGGTTCCGCTGTACGCCGAAATCGATCGCACCGAATGAACGGCCCATTGTCCGCCATATCCCACAATCAACAGCGGCACGGCCGTTCCCAACGCGTACGTCAGCAAATAGGCCAGCGCCAAGAATCCCGGCTCATTGCGAACAAGGGCGAGCGCAAAACCGAGCGCGGGTCCGGCACACGGCACCCAGACCAATCCGAGCGTCAGGCCTATCAGAAATGCGGAAAGAAACGAAGATGACCCGAACGTGTTCCGCGTTTGCGATTGCAAGTCCGATCCCCACTGCTGAACGCGGGCGCCGATTGAGCTGCCAAGCTGCATCGCGATAATCCCGAACAGTGCGGCAAGCGCTGCGCCAACCCAACCTTTCTCCCAGAAAAACAATCCTGAGATGGCGGCTGCAACTAACTGCAATGGCGCATTCCGGAGCGCAAATCCAATGCCGAAGAGAAAGAGGATTTGGTACGTCCCGACTTGCAGAATGTCTGCCAGAACAACGAACTGATTGAGGGCGACCTGCAGCAAAAACGTAAACGCCACGAAGCTCACCACCATCCCGAGCACCGTTCCGAACGGTCGCCACTTGCTCTGCCCTGTCACGCTCACGCCGAGCACGATCGGCAACAATGGCAAAATGCACGGCAGGAGAATGGTGAGGAGTCCTGCGAAAAACAATGTGATGAACAGAGAGAGCATAAAGAAACTATACCCGTGTAACGGACCTTACGTAAGGTCCGTTACAACCAGCGCTTGAGTTTTCCACCCGCATACCGCCATGCCATCTCGAAGATCTGACGCTGCGTTTCGGCGACTTCTTTGCTTTCGATGATCACCCCGAACATCTCCTGTTCGCTCTTCTTTCCCGCCCCGAAAGAACAGATCGCCACCTTGGAATCGTAGACGTTAATCTCGTTGGTGAAGTCAAAATCCTTCGAACTGACGAGACGGATTTCGCGCAGCTGCTTGCGGTCTTCGCCATGCACTTTGCGTCCGATTTGATCGTCGGGAGCAATGCCGCGCAGATGAATGCCGCGCTTCACGCGGGCCGCCACATATTCCTCATCGTAATTCGGCCAAAATTTGCGCACGACCGCGGAGTTTGCGAAGTTCAGAAGCTCGCTCTTGGCCGTCAGCGTGTCTTCATACACGCGGCGCACGCCTTCCCATCCCTCGAAAAAGCGGACATGCGGCTTGCGGTAGGTGCTCCCCTGCAAGGAACGAAGCTCGGGCAACATGCGCTGAACGGCTTCTGCATTCTTGCGGACTTCGATTGCGAGATGTTCCGGCGGGACCGGCGCATACGATTTGCCCCGTACTTTTTTCTCAAGCGTGAAGAGTCCTCGACGCACCAAGGATTCCAGCGTGTTATAGGCTGTAATGCGGTTGAGACCCGTGGCCTTTGCGTAGTCCGAAGCGGGAGCGGATCCCAATTGGAGTCCGGACAAATAGAGCGGCGCCTCTTTATCATCGAGTCCGGCCGAGCGCAGGACATGGAGAAGATCTTTCGTCATAACGTCAGGAAGAGTGGTAAACGGCAAGATGTAATACGATACAACAGCCTTATGGCACCAGGCCCATACACGGGCGCATCGTAGCGGCGTAAACACGGCTTGAAAAGGAACAAAAACAGGAAAGGTAATTTTGTTGTTTAAAAAATGAACAGTGCAACTTATCTGCTCAGGAAAAGATTGAAAGGACTCATCAAGCAATGCATAGAGATGCGATGTACTTTTCTCCCCTCGCTTCCTATGACCGCCAAAGACGTCTTGGATCTTGCAAAAAAACAGAATGCGAAAGTATTGGACCTCACCTTTGTAGACGTACCGGGCACGATGCATCACACCTCGAAGCCCATTCATGAGCTGGAGGACGTACTCAAAGACGGCGCGGGCTTCGACGGAAGTTCCATCCGCGGCTTCCAGCAGATTCAGGAATCGGACATGCTCCTGATGCCGGACCCGAATACGGCGTACATGGATCCCTTCACCGAAGAGCCCACGCTCTCGATGATGTGCGACGTCCTGGAGCCGCTTACGCGCAAGATGTATCTGCGCAGTCCTCGCACCATTGCCCAGCGTGCGATGGATTACCTGAAAAAGACCGGACTCGCGGATAAAGCGTACTTCGGACCGGAGGCGGAATTTTTCATCTTCGATCACGTAAGCTACGACGTCTCTGCGGGTGCTGCACACTTTGAAGTGGATTCGATCGAGGCAGCCTGGAACTGTGGCAGTGGCTGTGAAGAAGGAGGAAATCTTGGATACGCGATCCGCCATAAAGAGGGCTACTTCCCCGCCGCCCCCGCCGATAAACACCAGGATGTGCGTGCCGCGATGGTGATTGCGATGGAGCAGGCCGGCATCACCATCGAAACATTCCACCACGAAGTGGCGACCGCCGGACAAGCGGAGATCGACATGAAGTTCGATGAACTCTTGAAAATGGCCGATGCGATGATGCGCTACAAGTACATCGTCCGCAACGTGGCCTATCGCTACGGCAAGACGGCGACCTTCATGCCCAAGCCCATCTGCGGGGATAACGGCTCAGGCATGCACACGCACCAGAGTTTATGGAAGGGCGGCAAACCCTTGTTTGCCGGTGACAAATACGCAGGTCTCAGCCAGATGGCCATGTGGTACATGGGCGGTATTTTGAAACACGCTCAGGCGCTCTGCGCCCTCTGCAATCCGACCACCAACAGCTACAAGAGATTGGTCCCGGGCTTCGAAGCACCGGTGAACTTTATCTACTCCGCACGCAACCGCTCGGCTGCCATCCGCATTCCGATGTACTCGAATAATCCCAAGGCCAAACGCATCGAATTCCGCTCCCCCGATCCAGCCGCCAATCCCTACGTTTGCTTCGCCGCAATGCTGCTTGCCGGTCTTGATGGGGTAAAAAACAAGATCGATCCGGGCAAGCCGACCGATGAAAATCTCTACGAAATGGAGGAAGCGAAACTCTCCAAAATCCCGCATGCGCCGCATGATCTTTCCTCCGCACTCGATGCACTGGAGAAGGATCATACGTTCCTCGTCGAAGGCGGGGTGTTCACCCAAGACTTTCTCGATGACTTTATCGCGGTGAAGCGCGTCGAGGTCGTCGAAGAGCGCAAGCGGCCGACTCCGCATGAGTTCTTTAAATACTTCGATGTTTGATGCAGGTAAAGCAGGTATTGAAGGCAAGAAACGTAAAGAAGGTACAACGCTTGCCCCACCTGCCTTACCTGCCTGACCTTCCTTACGTTCCTTACCTATCTCCGATTCACCCCTTTATCCCCCTCCCCATATCCCATGAACACCGGTGACACCGCATTCGTTCTCCTATCCTCAGCGCTCGTCGCGCTCATGACCCCTGGCCTCGCCTTTTTCTACGGCGGACTCGTGAAGCGCAAGCACGTGCTGACGATCATGATGCAAAGCTTCATTTCAATGGGGCTCGTAACCGTACTCTGGGCAACGTTCATGTTCTCGCTGGTCTTTGGCACGGATATCAACGGACTGATAGGCGGCCTCGACTACATGATGATGAACGGCATCGGCCTTGCACCCTCCCCAACCTACGGAACCACCATTCCTTTTGCCGCATTCTTCGTCTTCCAAATGATGTTCGCCATCATCACGCCGGCTCTCATTACCGGTGCCTTCGCGGAGCGCATGAACTTCAAGAGTTATCTGATTTTCCTTATTCTCTGGAGCGTGCTCGTGTACGCGCCGCTCGCACACTGGGTGTGGGGCGGAGGCTTCCTCGCCAAGCTTGGCGCCATCGACTTCGCGGGCGGCACGGTCGTGCATATTAGTGCCGGAATGGGGGCGCTCGCTTCGGTCTTCATTCTGGGTAAGCGCAAGAACACCACGCATCTTCCACACAACATCACCTCCGTGGCATTGGGAACGGGCCTGCTGTGGTTCGGGTGGTACGGGTTCAACGCCGGTTCCGCGCTGGCGGCAAACGGGCAAGCCGCAATGGCCTTTGCCAATACGGATATCGCCGCCTCAATGGCCATGGTCGTGTGGCTCTTCCTCTCCTGGATCGTCGACAAAAAACCCAGCATGGTCGGCGCACTCACCGGCACAGTCGCAGGACTGGTGGCTATCACGCCCGCAGCGGGCTACGTAACACCCTTCGCGGCCCTCATCATTGGCGCAGTGGCAGCGGTGGGATGTTTCTACGCAATCAAGTTCCGCATCGCGCGCGGCTGGGATGATGCACTCGATGTATGGGGATGCCATGGAGTCGGCGGCATTATCGGCTCAATCCTGACTGGCGTGTTCGCTTCGAAACAAATCGGAGGATTTGCAGGATTACTGGAAGGAAACAGCGCATTGTTCATCGCAAATCTGCAAGCAACGGCGATCACGGCCGTCTTTGCCTTCGTCGCGACATACGTGATTCTCGCCATTCTGAAATTTGTGATGAATGTCAGCGTGCATCCGCAAGCACAGGAAGAAGGTCTCGATAAAGCGCTGCATGGAGAGGAAGCCTACGCATTTTAGTGAAACAGACACATCATCGTTCACAAAAAAAGGACCTCTCCGCGGTAGAGTGCGGAGAGGTCTTGGCGATGCATCAGACATCTCAGAGATGCCTGATGCGGTTGTGTTTCACGTAGCCGTTACGGCTCGCCGAGGCGGAGCGGCGCACACCCCTCTGCATGCTGTCAACCGCTCGCGAGACAAGCTCATCGAGGGATCGAGCGTCCGTTGGCACGTGCTGACCGATCCAGGTGAGCAGATCGCTGCGATCCTTCATCATTCCGATCTGGCTGCGGCCGCGCCGGACATCGTCCAGGTACCGGGCGGGACAGGGATTGCCGGCAAGCCAGTGACTGAGCAGCAGGCCGCCGGCCTCCCGCAGCAACTCCCGAGACGGAGCCGCAACCGGAGCGAGCACATCCAGCGCCGTGAAACCGGGCCAGCGCTGGGCCGCCACATCGTCGCAGAAACAGTGCCGGTGAAACCACACCTCCCTGTACGGATCGCCGCAGTAGAGATGAACGTGCCAACGATCGATGAGCAGCCGCCCCTGGTCGTCAACCCCGGGCATGACATCCGGTGCAAGCCATGGCCGAAGCGAAAATTCGATGTTGCCGTCCGTGGTGCCGGACATCTGCGCGCTTTTCAGTGCCAGCAAGAAATCGGCGCGGCGGCGATCGCAGGTCTGGGTCAGATCTTCATGAAATCCGACGAATCTGATGCTCTTGCGCTCCCCCATCACGCGGCAGCGATACATGCGGCCCCCGCAAATGGAGAGTCCGTAGATGTTGTGAGCCACATACTTGTATCCGTCACAGCTTGTTGCCTCCGGATCCCGTTTGGAATCGTGAAAATACAGATATACATCCTGAGCATGACCGTCCTCGTGTGAAGGAACGCCAGAACACCCCGTTCTGAACTCAGGAACTGTAAAGATTTTTGGAAAAATGTCAATTTTTCCGCTTCCCCATGCCATTTTTCTTCGGTTTCGCTTTATCGGACCTATCCATCACCAATGACGAAGGACACTCGTTCTTGAACACGCACGCACCACACTTTCTCCCCCGCGCCGTACACACCGCACGACCGTGGCTGATCAAATACACCGTTACATCACGCCAACGTTTCTGTGGTGCCTGAACCATCAAATCCTGTTCGATTTTCGTGGGGTCATCATGCGTACTCAGACCCAATCGCTGCGCAAGACGCTGCACGTGCGTGTCGACAGCGATGCCTTCGTTGATATCAAAGGCAGCCGCCAAAATAACTGACGCCGTCTTTCGTCCGACACCGCGAAGTTGTGTCAGCTCCGCCATGGTCCGGGGCATCTCTCCGTGAAATTTCTCGATCAACATCGCACACGCTTCCTGAATCGCGCGCGCCTTCATGCGAAACGTGCCGCAAGTCTGAATATCTTTTTCCAATTCCTGCCGAGAGACGTTCACATAGTCTTCTGCGGTTTTATACTTGGGATAGAGAATGGTTTCCGTGACGATATTCACACGTGCATCCGTGCATTGCGCAGAGAGAATCACGGCGACCATCAAATCCAGCGGTGTCCGATAGTGCAGAAACGTTTTGGGCGGCGTATAGAGCTTGCCCAGCTCCTCCAGCGCCGTATCCAGCGGAATACCATCTTTGCGATGCATACACCTATTATAGATTGACCGCCTATGGATGACGAACTGTAGAGACGTGCGATGGTTCGGCGTACTCACCACAAGTTTGCACGTCTCTACACGATTACGACGAACATTTTCCGCATCCATAATTCGTTCCGCAGAAAATTTCCACAATCCCCGTTGGTCCCCGCAAAAAAATCACCTACAATCGCCGCCATGCCGCTGCCCTCCCTGACAGTCTTCGACGTGGAAACAACGGGATTGGATCCCAAAAAAGGACATCGTATCGTGGAGATAGCAGGAGTACGTATCGAGAACGGGATTATTCAAGAGCAGGCCGCTTTTACCCGTCTCGTGAATCCCGAGCGTGAGATCCCCTGGGAGGTGAAGCAGATCAACCACATCAGTGACGATATGGTCAAAGACGCGCCGACGATCATGACGGTACTGCCGGAATTTTTGCAGTTTGCACAAGGTACGTTCCTCATTGCCCACAACGCCGGCTTCGACATGAGCTTTTTGGAGCATGAAAAAGAATTTTGTTGGGGCTACGTAGAACTGCCCACTTGCTTGTGCACGATGAAACTCAGCCAGAGTTTGTATCCCACCGCCTTCCGCCATAATTTGGATTCGCTCAGCGAACGCCTCGGACTGCCATTGCCCACACCGGAGGAACGTCATCGCGCGCTGCCGGATGTGCTCTTAACGGCCAAAGCCTTGGTGTCGATGGCGGAAAAATTCCAGATCCGCTCGATGGATGAATTGCGAAGCAAGGCCGGGTTAGGCTCTCCAATTGGAGCGAGGTAATAAGTATTTAGTATCTGGTATTGAAGACAAGCCCGCCTCTTTGCTTTGTCTATACCGCTAAATACTAAATACTTTATACTAAATACTATCATGTCCGTTCTTCCAATTCTCACAGGAGCAAACCACCCACTTTTGCGTGCAAAAAATCGCACCATTCCCAAGGTGACGAAGGAATTGCTGACCCTCATTAAAGATATGGAGGAAACAACGAAGAAAGCTGACGGACTCGGCTTGGCGGCACCGCAAGTCGGACAATCGATTCGGCTTTGCCTGGTGCGCCTAAACGGACGCCTGACTCCTCTCATCAATCCGGAAATTTTCTGGAAAGGAGACGGCGTGGAAATTGCGGAGGAAGGCTGCTTGAGTCTGCCGAATGTGTGGATCGATGTGCCGAGAGCCAAATCGATCGCCGTGCGGTTTTTGAATGCCAAAGGCCAAGAACAAGAGCGGAAATTGACGAATCTGGAGGCGAGAATCGTGCAACATGAGGTGGATCACTTAAACGGACTCTTAATCGTGGATTATAAAGAAAACGGGAAATGAGTATGTAGTATCTAGTATTGAGCATTAAGGGTTGGTTTCTGCTTCTAAATACGTAATACTAAATACGAAATACTCCATATGGCAATGCAGCTCGAAACCATCATCGGCCTTGAAGTTCACGCCCAGATGAACACGAAAACGAAAATGTTCTGTGGTTGTGACAACGATGCCTTCTTGAAAGCGCCGAACACCACGGTATGCCCGATCTGTATGGGGCATCCCGGCACGCTCCCCGCCCCGAACGGCGAGGCGATTTTCAAGGCCGTGAAGATGTCGCTCGCGCTCGGCTGCACGATCAACCCGGATTCGCACTTCGACCGCAAGCACTACTTCTATCCGGATTTGCCGATGGGCTACCAGATTTCGCAGTACGATTTTCCGCTCGCGAGCCATGGCGAAGTGCGGTACGACATGATGGATCACGGCGGCGCGAAAGTCGGCGACAAGCTCTGCCGCATTCATCGCCTGCACGTGGAGAACGATGCTGGAAAACTGACGCACCGCGGTCACAAAACCCTCTGCGATTACAACCGCGCGGGCACGCCTCTCATGGAAATCGTGACGGAACCCGATCTGCGTTCTTTCGATGAAGCAGTCGCCTTCGCCCAAGAACTCCGCCGCATTTTGATCGCAGTCGGCTCCAGCGACGCCGACATGTTTAAAGGGATGATGCGCTTCGATGCCTCGATTTCCCTGCGTGAAGTGGGTACGGAAAAATTGAATCCTCGCAGTGAAATCAAAAACCTGAACTCGTTTAAAGCCCTGGAAAAAGCGCTGCAGTATGAGGAAAAGCGCCTGCGCAAACTCTGGGAGGAAACCGGCGGCCCGTTGAAAGGAAATATCACGGTCGGATGGATGGACGATGAGGAAAAGACGCGCATGCTCCGCGACAAAGAAGAAGCCGCCGACTACCGCTACTTCCCGGAACCCGATATTCCCCCATTGCACTTTGATACCGCGATGGTGGAGGAAGTGCGTCGCAATTTGCCGAAACTTCCGAAACAGTTGCGCGAGGATTATGTAGCGATGGGCCTGACCGAAGCCGAAGCGATGCAACTGATGGACGATGGCACGCTCCGCGCAATCTTCAATGCTGTTGCGGAAAAACTAAAGGATCCGAAGCGCGCCTCCGGAATCGTTCTCACGCAGATGCTAGGCTTCTTAAAAGCAGATAACAAAGAAGTGGCTCAGGGTCCGAGCGTGGAGGCGATGCTGGAACTCGCAGAAGCAATCGGAAGCGGCACGATCTCGGGAAATGCGGGGAAAACCGTGCTGGAGAAGATGATCGAAACCGGCAAATCTGCAAAGACGATCATTGCCGAAGAAGGCATGGGCCAGATCAGCGATGACAGCGCGCTTGAGGCATTGGTAAAGCAGGCCATTGAGGCGAATCCACAGGCCATTGAATCGTTCAAGGCGGGCAAAGAAGCCGCTCTTGGGGCGATTGTCGGCTGGATTATGAAGCAAACGAAAGGACAGGCGAATCCGGGTAAGGTGCAGGAGATCCTGAAGAAGGCCATTGGCTAAGCCTATAAAGTGGTTCTAATGGGCTATTTGCCATATATTTCTCTTGAGGTTTAGTTTGACAAATAACATAGGAAGTTTTATATTATCTCTACGTTCTTTGGTACCAGTCCGGATACGGCGCCCTGGTCATACTTTTGTGATTAGAGCGCCGTAGAGCTGCAGCACTTCCGTCGCAGCCATCCCGGCAACGGAGAGATAAGCATGGAGAAGATCACGTTCGGCGTCGTTCTGTTCGTTCTGTTCGGCCTCACGGGAAGCGTCCCGGCGCAAGACCCGTTCACGCAGAAGCGCGAGCAGGAGTTCCTGCAAAAGATCGACAAGGTCCTCCGAGACCTCGACGAGTTTGCGGCTAAGAGCGAAGCCGCCAAACCGAAGATTAGCGTCAAGGAAGGACGAATGCAGATCGAGGGTATCGACCTCGATGAGATCAACGTCGCGATTTTCGAGTTGTATTGTGCCAAAGGGCACAGGGACTTCGACGTGAGGGTCGCACCGCTGCCAAGGGGCGACATCGGTCGCCTGCTCGCAGGCAACCCGGAAGAGCCCCGCGTCAGCCAGCGACACACCGTCCTGGAGGCGTACATCATTTCCCGCGACCGGATCATCGAGGAGATTGGCCAGAAAGATCCCTTGATGGCTAAGGGCATGAAGGAAAACTCGATCGACCTCCGGGGTAACCTGGACAAGATCGAGAAATTCCTCGGTCTGACCGAGGCGCACAAGGGCCTTGACCTGATCGAGCGATGCCGACGCATCGCGTGGATGGAGGGAGTTGCTCGCTACCACGTCATCCCCCTCCGGGGCAAAAAGATCGATATCAAGGTCCACTTCTCGGACAAGTAACCATCTCTCCACGTCAAAGAAGACCCCAGGCGTTCGCGCTTGGGGTCTTTTCAAATGCATTCCCGCCAAAGCAGCGGACCTTACGTAAGGTCCGCTGCCTGAATATCAACCATCACAAGCGCATCACGCCCGGCTCATATACTCCCCCGTCTCCGTATTAATCTTCAGCACATCTCCTTCATTGATGAACAACGGAACGTTCACGGAAATGCCACTCTCCAGTTTTGCATGCTTGTTACCGCCGGTCGCGGTATCACCACGGACACCCGGCATCGTCTCGATCACCTTCAATTCCACGGTCGGCTTCAATTTGATACCGATCGGATTCCCCTGGAAGGTCAGCGCATCGACATCACCACCTTCGATTAAATACCCGGCAGCATCGCCAATACTCTCTTCTGAAAGCGTGAATTGGTCGTAATTTTCCTGATCCATAAAGGCATACCCCATCGCATCTTTGTACAAATACTGCACCTTGCGATAGCCGACATCCGCGGGCTCGATTTTCTCTGATCCCTGGAAGTTACGCGCGATAAAAGCTCCGGTAAGCAGATTCTTCAGTTTACACTGCATGTTTGCCTTGCTCTGGCTCTTGCGTCCAAACTGCGAGGAAACAACCAAAAACGGCTCTCCATCGATCTGAATTGCACGGCCCGGCTTGAGGTCAGTAATGTCGTACATAGGACATGCAGGGTAACCGTGACCGAAGGGAGGAGTCAACTGAGACCAGACCACGAAAGGATCCGAGGAGTCCGACGATTCCGAAGAGTCCGAAGAAAAACAGTCATCCTCGGACTCTTCGGTTTCCTCGGTTTCTTCGGACTCCTCTACTTCGTCTCCATCTCCAACCTCAATCTCTGGATCTCCGTACGTACGTAGCGTGCCAAGCCGTTCTCCGGCAATGCATGATAGAGGTGACGCAAGATTGTGCCTTCGTCGGGATTGCCCCGGATAGAGGTCATTTCATATTGCAGCTGATTCCAGCGAGCGCGCGGCTGCTTGTAGAGGAAGATGCGGTCATACATGCCCTGCACCAAGCTGCGGATTTGTTCGGGCGTCATCGGAGGACGTTCCGCATGTTTCACGACCGGCACATACTCGACGATTTCGTGAAGCAGAGCTTTTTGCACGGACCCCGTACCGATATCCAGCTCCCCTTCACCCAATGCGGATGCGACGGTGGAAAGCAATGCGAGCGCTTCCTTGCGCACGTCCGGCTTCAGAAGACTTCCTGTGCCGCGGAGCGATTCGAGGAGGGGTTGCGCATCGGCGAATGCGAGCCGGGCATGATCGATGTTGCCGGCATTCACGGCATCATGAACAACAGAGAGCGTATCGACGAGGAGCGTGCCTTGCACATCGCGCTCATCAATCACTTGTTCCGGCAATGAAGCACCCGCTTCGAGCACGGCTTTCTTGAGAGCATAGCCCTCATCATCAGGAGAGGCCGCTGCCAACTGTGCGGTGTTCTCCGCAATTTTCTGACGCAGCATAAATTGCACGATCGTCGTGGAGGAACCAGCCGCCACTTCTTGCAGTGTGGCCTGATACTCCGCGAGCGGTACCGATGCGCCGCTATTTCCCTGAGAAATCAAGGCAGCCGCTTCGTTGAGACGCGTGGAAGCCTGATCAATCTTCTTCTGCACACGCTCATGTTCATCAAACGTCAGCAGCATATCCATCGTCTCCGCAGCACGCTTGACGGGGTACAGAGGAGATGTCGGTAAAATGCCTGCCTGAGCCGCTTTACGCTCCTGCTGCCACTGCGCCACTTCGCGACGATGACTGGCATCACGCTCCAAATTCTGCTTTACCCACGGCTCGTTCGCCTCCTGCGGATTCACACGGCGGACCGAGGGAATATTTTCCTGCCACAGTTCGATGCGGTCTCCCGCAACGAGCGTGGAAGATTCATTGTTATGCAACACCGTTACATGACCGTCCCAGACGCGAACATCGACGGTATCTCCGACTTCGATCGAGATGCTCGCACTGTAGAGACTGATATCACCATAGGGCGTGGAGACGATGATCGGACGCACTTGCTCCGGCAAGAGTCCTTGGACCCACAGCTTTCCCTGCTCAAGCGTCATCGTCGCACCGTGAAAGGCGGGCTCGGAGTGATCGGCAATATCATGCACGGCAACAACCGTGGAAGATCCCAAGCGTGCCGTACCGTTATCGCGGAAGATCACGGTCAAATTTCCCTGGCCATCGGTACGGAAGCGCGCGCCATCCAAGAGCTTGATTTCTCCCTCAAGCGGCTGCCAGAAACCATCCATCAAAATCGAAGCGGTATTCGTCGTCGCCATCGCAAGGACGGATGATTCGGCAGCGGTATGCGGCGCAAGGAAGAGCAGCGGACTGATACGCACCACAACGGCAAAAAGCACAAAGGCCGAAGCCCACTTAAGGCTGAGGTATCCGAGCGGCGTGCGATGCTGCGGTACGAGTTGAGACACAATGCGCTCACGCAGCATGAGACGTACACCCGATGCAGGTGCCAGAAATTCTTTGAGCTGGCCGAGGAGTGTCGTGGAAGCTTCCGGTGCAATGGACTGCTGCACGCGCGACCAGAGTGTCGAGCGAAGTGCTTTGGCAGGAGTAAGTTCGGCTTTGATTTCCTGCAACAGCGCAGGCGCACGCATGCGGGACATCATCTGTGTGCGCACGCGTTCCTTGCTCTCCGATGAAGGAGATGTAGAAGAACGCAGCCGGCTCAGGAGTTCTTCAGTGCGCATGATCAGCTGCTAAAACGGGGAGAAACAGCATATGTTACGCGTGAAATCCCATTTCGGGCGGTAATAGTGTTTCGAGTTTCCGGAGGGCACGCAGCTTGAGGATGCGGACCCCTCCTTCGGTCATGCGTAAAACACGTGCAATCTCGTTATAGGGCAATTCGCTGACAAACGTCAGAATCAGCACTTCGCGATAGCGCTTTGGAAGTTTGGACATCGCCTCCCGCACGATACGAAGCGTATCATTACGCTCCAAACGCTCTTCTGCACGGTTAAAGTTATCAGGATCAGGCAATGCCTCAGAAACCTCCTCAAATCCACGCGTCGTACGATAGGCATCAATCACGCTATGCCGCGCAATGCGAAACAGCCATGCTCCAAACGGAATGCCCTTATGCGGCTTATAGGTGTAGATCTTCTCCCATGCCTTTACAAAAATATCCGCCGTCACGTCCTCTGCGATCTCCTTGGGAAGACGAAAGGCGCAGTACCGGTAAATGGAGTCAAAGAAACGGTCGTAGATCTGTCCAAAGGCATCCGTATCGCCTTCTTGGGAACGCAACACCAGTTCTTTAAGCTCGCCGTCTTCGATGGGCAGAGCGTGCATGAGGGGAAGAGAATACCAGGGATGGTTTGAATTGACAAATATAGGATAATTTTGTAAAAGAGTATTAGTGGTTTTTGACAACAACGGTTCAGGAGGAAGCATGGCGAACATCTTCAACAACCTGTCACTGGCAAAAATCTCCGCAGGACTCCTCGCACTGCAGGGAGCTGGGATGCGCGCGGAGCACTGGATCCGCATGACCATCGCGGACGACGAAGCGATGGAGCAATTGTTACTGGCATGGCCGGGTGTCATGCCCGATCCACCTTCAAGCGGCAACAAGCCCCGCAAGAACAGCGACACAGAGAACGTGCTGGCAAAACTCTCGCTCAAGGCGATCATGGACGGACTTCAGCAACTGGAGAGAGCGGGCCTGCAGGACAAGCACTGGGACACACTCTGTCAAAGCAATCTCGCTTCCCTTGAGCGGTCTGTCCGCAATTTCCCAGGTGCGGAGCCCTGTCCTATTTCCATTTCCTATGATGCGGAAACGGTGAGTCGAGTGCTGGGGATCAAGCTGCGATGCGAGCAGACTGCACCGGAGCCTGCGACCACGGAAGAAGTCGTGATCTATTACGGTGGATGGAGTTATGACGATCTTCTGAAAACCAGTGCAGGGAAGCAGGCACTGAGCGTCTACTCCTCAGACAAAGAAACGAGGTCCTGGAACACGAAGGCCGGTTATTACCGACTGCTGCGCATGCCCCCGACTCGGAGCGAGTTCGCACAGCAGGAAATCGACGAGACGCTCAAGCATCTCCAGATAGCCGGACCGTGGGTCCATTGTCCCACGCCCGTTCTCATGACAGCAGTACTCGTACACATGGAAGCGACCGGACTCAGCCTCCTCAGAAATCAAGGCTACATCTGCAACTCAAACAGGGGGATGAATCATCTGGTGTATGCTGCAGGGGGAAAGATGAACGTGAGCGATCACAACCTGAACTGCCGCTATCGGGGTAGCTGCAGGTACGCACTGGCGGTACACGTCTCCTGAACCACCACCATCCTGATCCCGGCCAGGACGACACCCCGCCACGCGCGGGGTGTTTTTTTATACGCCAAATATATGTGCCCGCACGATTATTCAATGCATTCGCCATCGTGTAG
>CAYUWH010000001.1:54145-103401 GCA_964448615.1 uncultured Candidatus Peribacteria bacterium | reverse complement strand
ACGTAGGATTTCACGATTTGCAAATAATTGTCTCCACCTTGTAGAGACGTGCAATTTGCACGTCTCTACACGATAAATTTGTGTATATCGAGGACCAATTTTGGGATTTTATGATATGATACGTTCGTGAATCCCAACGATTTTGTCCACCTCCATTGCCATAGCACGTACTCCCTTCTCGAGGCGCTACCAAGCCCCGAGGAAATCGTGCTACGTGCCAAAGAATTGGGGCAAACCGCGGTGGGTTTAACGGACAAAGGACACGTGTACGGCCTGATTGAGTTTTATCAGTATGCCCAGAAGCACGGCCTCAAACCCATTCTTGGCATGACCGTCTACGTTGCCGCGCGCACACGCATGGATAAAGAAAGCGGAACGGATACCAAGAGCTACCCGCTCACGCTTCTTGCGGAGAATCAGGAGGGATACCAGAATCTGCTCGAACTCGCGACGCTCTCCGCGCTCGAAGGCATGTACTACAAACCGCGTGTCGATGCCGAACTCCTCACGAAATACGGCAAGGGATTGATCGCGCTCTCAGGACCGATTTCGGGTGCAATCCCCCAGGCAGCATTGATGGAAGACGGCGACAGAATCAAAAAACTTGTGGAGGACTATCGCGGATTCTTCGGACACGACAATCTCTATTTCGAATTGATGGATCTCCCGAATGTCACGGGCCAGGCCGAAGTGAATCAACAATTGATCAAATGGGGAACGGAATTGAACGTTCCCGTCGTCGCGAGTTGCAATAGTCACTACTGTCGTACCGATGACGCCGAGGCCCATGACATTTTGCTCTGCATTCAAAAAGCCGCAAACATCAACGACCCCGGACGCTTCAGCATGCGAGACACCGATTTCTCGATGCGCCCGTTCGAGGAAATGGAGAAGGCCTTCGCGCATGTGCCCGAAGCGCTCACCAACACGCGTGTGATCGCCGACCGTTGCAATGTCGCGTTTGAATTCGGAAAGAATCAGATTCCCCGATTCCCCACGCCCGAAGGTGTCTCCGAAGAAGACTATCTGACCACTCTCTGCAAAGAAGGCTTCAAAACGAAGTACGGCGAAGGCACACCGGAACTTCTTGATCGTTTGGAGTACGAACTCAAGATCATCAAGCAAGTGGGCTTTTCCGGGTACTTCCTCATCGTGCAGGATTTCGTGAACGAAGCGAAGCGCCGCGGCATCACCGTGGGACCGGGTCGTGGATCGGCCGCGGGATCAATGGTGTCGTACGTGCTGGGTATCACGGGCGTCGACCCGATTCCGCACGGATTGCTCTTCGAACGCTTCCTCAATCCGGAACGCATCTCGATGCCTGATATCGACTTGGACTTCGCCGATAACCGCCGCGATGAAGTGTTGGAATACGTGCGCGAAAAATACGGAAGCGATCGCGTCGTGCAGATTTGTACGTTCGGAACGCTCGCGGCGAGAGCCGCCGTGAAAGACGTCGGTCGCAGCTTCGGGATTCCGTTCCTCGAAATGAACACGCTCGCGAAACTGATTCCGGAAAAACCCGGCACCAAGCTCAAAGAAGCGCTCGAGACGGATGAACTCAAAGCCGCCTACAACAGCAATGAGCTCTACCGCAAAGTCATCGACAACGCCTTGAAGCTCGAAGGAAAAGCGCGTCACGTTTCCGTGCACGCATGCGGTGTGATCATCACGCCAAAGCCCGCGGTGAACTACACCGCCGTCCAGCGCGCCCCGAAAGACGAGCATGTGATCATCACGCAGTTCTCGGCAAAACCTCTCGAGTCGCTGGGCCTCCTCAAAATGGACTTCCTCGGACTGATGAACCTCACGGTCATTCAAACGAGCCTGAAGATCATCAAAGCGACGCGCGGCATTGAGCTCGATATCACGAATATCCCTCTCGATGACAAAAAGACGTTTTCACTCCTCCAACACGGCGACACAACCGGCGTGTTCCAGTTGGAATCCGGCGGCATGCGCCGCTATCTCCGCCAGCTCAAGCCGACTGAATTCGCCGATATCACGGCTATGGTGTCTTTATATCGTCCGGGTCCGATGGAGTGGATCCCCAGTTACGTGAAGCGCAAGCACGGTAAGGAAGAGGTGAAATATGTGCATGATGATCTTCGCCCCGTGCTCGAACCCACGTACGGCATCGGCGTGTATCAGGAACAAATCCTCCAGATTGCCCAGGTGTTCGCGGGCTTCAGCCTCGGTGAAGCCGACTTGCTCCGCCGTGCGATCGGTAAAAAGATCAAGAAGGAGCTCGATGCGCAGCGCGATAAATTTTTGAAGGGCGCCGTCGCGAAGGGCTATCAGCAAAAACTGGCGGAGCAGATCTTCGACGATGTCATCACGCCGTTCGCGGGCTACGGCTTCAACAAATCGCACGCGGTGGGGTACGCGCGCATCGCCTATGAAACCGCGTATTTGAAAGCGAATTTCCCGGCGGAGTTCATGGCGTCATTGCTCAGTTCCGATGCCGACGACACCGACCGTATCATGATCGAAATTGAGGAATGCCGCGCGATGGGCATCGATGTATTGCCGCCGGACGTGAATGAATCGTTCAGCCAATTCGCCGCCATTCCGCCAAAAGAAGAGGGTGGCCGTTGGTCGATTCGATTCGGTCTCACCGCAGTCAAAGGAGTGGGAGAAAGCTCGGTGGATCTGTTGATCGAGGAACGCAAAAAAAACGGCCGGTTCGTGTCCATTGAAGATTTCGCGCGCAGGCTGCCTACCAAAATCCTCAATAAAAAATTGATCGAATCGATGGCGAAATCCGGCGGGCTTGATTCACTCGCGGAGCGCCGCACGCTTGTGGAGCACTACGAGCTCGTGACGGATTACAACAAAGGAGCGGGTGAAAGCGCGTCGGAGCAAACCGACATGTTCGGCATGCTTGGCTCCGCCATCGAGACGACGACGATCGAGTTTCCGCACACACCTCCCGCCACCCCCGCGCAGAAATTGCAGTGGGAGAAAGAGACGCTCGGCATGTATGTCTCGAGCCATCCGCTCGCAGGTTTGACGAAGTATATTTCCCGAAAAGCGCAGCTGATCGGGAATTTGACCCTGAAGGAAGTGGGAAAGAAGATTACGGTCGCGGGCATTCAGGAAGGCATCAAGAAAATCCGCACAAAAAAGGGGGAGACGATGGCGATCCTGATGCTGGAAGATCCGACCGGCAAAATGGAAGTCACCCTGTTCCCGCGCACCTACGCGGAAAATGCCGCGATGATCGAAACGCCGGACACGGTTTTGGTGGTGGGCGGCACCGTCGACTTGCGCATGGGGCAATTGCAAATGCGCGCCGAGACGATCAAGCGTTCCAGCTTGAGCGGGATGGTGCAGCGCGCGAAAGAAGACGGAACATTCGACGAAGAGGAAGCGAAGCGCGGCATCTCGGTCATGCGCAAAACATTGGAGGAAGATGATGCGATCGAGCTCACGGACGAAGAAGGCAACGTGATCGCCGGCGAGAAGGTAAAACTCCAAACGCCGGACCAGGGCGACGATTTCTTTGGGCCCATTGCACAATGGATCCTCAAAGGATGCCCGATGAACGACGCTCTAAAACAACTCGGCCTGCCACTCATGGCGGCCGAAACCATTGATGTACAGACGCCCAAATTGGGCGTCTCAGCCTCACAAGAATCATCCATCTCCATCCACACCATCCCATTACCCGCCCGCGCCCCGAAACAATTATTGCTGGATCTGAAAACGATTTTCCAAACCTTTCCCGGTTCCGAAAAGGTGCAATTAAAAATCGGCGAACAGGTCGTGCCCTTACCGTTGACCATCACCATGTCTCCGATTGTGGAACGTCAGGTGGAAGAGGCAATTGCAAAGCATGCAACGTCGGCGGTGTAAAATATTCCACTATTTCCCCTCATCCCGACCTTCTCCCTTAGGGAGAAGGTGACTTGAATAAACGTCATCGTCTCGTTGAATGAAATATTTGCCAAGATCTTACAACTCTGACGGTAGTGCCCCCTTCCCCCTTAGGGGGAAGGGCTGGGGATGAGGGGTGTGCTACAATCCCCCCCGATGCATTGCCCTCATTGCAAATCAGAGGACACCGCGGTGATCGATTCCCGTTTGAGCGAGGAAGGCAGGGCCGTGCGACGCAGGCGCGAATGTCCCAAATGTGCGCACCGTTTCACCACCTTCGAGCGTCAGGAAATGAGCTCCCTGATCGTCGTGAAGCGCGACGGCACGCGCGAACCCTATCAGCGCGCGAAAATCGAACGCGGCATCTGGATCGCCTGCACCAAGCGCGCTATTTCACAGGAACAGGTTGATTCTCTCCTCACAAAACTCGAAGAAAAATGGGCTGCCAATAAAGCGGAAGTCCTCTCTTCGACCATCGGCAATGATGTGATGAAGGAATTGCGCAAACTCGATCAAGTCGCCTACATCCGCTTTGCTTCCGTGCACCGCGAATTCAAAGATGTGGAAGAATTTAAGGAAGAACTCACAAAACTCTTTGAGAAAGAGAGAAGGAATCCATAAATGAAATATTGAAGAAGCGCGCTCCCTCGATTGAAGAAGCGCGCAGGGACAGCAGGGGTCTACTTGATCAGCGGGGCGATGGCCAAGAGCGGCACGACCACCATGTGCGCCGCCAGGTATAACTGCACGAACCCGCCACCGACGGTCGCGACGACGTCGCTATCGGTGGTGATCGGGGCGATCTTCTTGGCAGCCATGAGGGCCACCACAAAGCCGCCACCGATCAGGACCAGCATCACCACAACGCTCACGAACCCCAGAATCGACATGCTTCTGACTCCTTTGCTGTCTGTTACAGAACTGAGGTGGAACCTTTCCACCAATGTTATAATGAATTAACTTTTATATATTGTCAATATCACCTATCGAAACAATCATAAATCTGCTTATAATCGCCTACTATGTTTCGCACTCACACCTGCGGGGAACTTCGCCCCACCCATGCTGACCAGCCGGCCACCCTCTGCGGGTGGGTTCATCGCCGACGCGATCACGGCGGCTTGATCTTCATCGATCTCCGCGATCGTTATGGCATCACGCAAATCGTGTTCCAGCCGGAAAATAAAGACATCTTTACGAGTGCCGAACAGTTGCGCACGGAATGGGTGCTCAAAATTGAAGGCTCCGTCCGCAAGCGCCTTGCCGGAGCCGAACGCGACAATAACCCCACGGGTCACATCGAAGTGGTCGCACAGAAACTGACGGTTTTGAACGAAGCGCTCACGCCGCCCTTTGAGATTGATCTGGAAAAAGATCCCAACGAAGAGCTCCGCCTGACCTATCGCTATCTGGACCTGCGCCGAGACCGCATGCGCCATAATATGATTTTGCGTCATCAGATGGCGCAGCAGATTCGCCGCTTCTTCTACGACCGTGATTTCATCGAGATTGAGACGCCGATTCTCATCAAAGGAACGCCGGAAGGCTCACGCGAATATCTCGTGCCCAGCCGCCTGCATCACGGAAACTTCTATGTGCTGCCTCAGTCACCACAGCAATTGAAGCAGTTGACGATGATCGCGGGTCTCGATCGCTATATGCAAATCGCGCGCTGCTTCCGCGATGAAGATCAGAGAGGAGACCGTCAGCCGGAATTCACGCAAGTCGACGTGGAGATGTCCTTCGTGGAGGCCTCCGACATTATGGGTCTCACGGAACAGGCATTGATCGAGATCACGAAGTCTCTGCGTCCCGATGTGAAGATTCAAACAACCCCGTTCCCCCGCTTCACGTTTGAGGAAGTGATGAACAACTATGGTTCCGATAAGCCGGATATTCGTTACGATCTGACATTCACGGATGTCACCGACCTTTGCAAAGATTGCGGTTTCGGCGTCTTCGCCAATGCAGTAAAGGCGGCAGGAGTCGTGAAGGCGTTGCGCGTACCGGAAGGCGCAGCATTCTCCCGCAAGGAGATTGATGACCTGACCGAGGTTGCGAAGATTTATGAAGCAAAAGGCTTGGCTTGGATCAAGAAGCAAGAAGGCAAACTTGAAGGTGTGCCGGTGGAAAAACTGGGGCCGGATGTGAGCGCCAAGATTGCCGAAGCATGCGGCCTCCAGAATGGGGACATCCTCCTGTTCACAGCCGACCAATGGGAAACCGCCTGTACGAGCCTCGGCGCCGTGCGCAAAGAGATTGCGACACGCAGAAATCTTGCCGACCCCAAGGTCTTCGCGTATCTCTGGGTCACGGATTTCCCGATGTTTGAGAAGGACAAAGAGACCGGCGGCGTGGCGGCAGTGCATCACCCCTTCACGCGCCCGAACAAAGAGAGCGAAGCATTGATCGACACTGATCCGCTGAAGGCAAAAGCGCAGGCCTATGACATTGTCCTCAACGGCTACGAAGTCGGCGGCGGCAGCGTGCGCATCCACGAGCAATCCCTCCAGAAGCGCGTGTTCGATATTCTCGGTATCACCGCCGAAGACGCCGAGCGACGATTCGGCCACATGCTTCGCGCCTTCCAATTCGGCGCTCCGCCACACGCGGGTATCGCGTGGGGATTCGATCGCCTCGTCATGATTTTCGCCAACGAACCCAACATCCGCGAGGTTATCGCGTATCCCAAAGACCAACGCGCGAAAGATTTGATGCTGGGCGCCCCGTCCCAGATGCCCACGAAACAAATTGAAGAGCTCGGCATTAAGGTGATTGAATCATTGTGACATAAACCATTGATGTAGAGACGCCCTTCATGGGCGTCTCTATTAGTACGTCATGTACAATCCCCCCATGCCCACCCCCGATGAACGCAAAGAGGCAATCCAAAAGATCATTGATGCACGCAATGCAATGATCGAAACCGAGAAAGCAGCGATGGAAAAGCGAAGAGCCGATCAAGCGGTATCGGAGACAACGATGAAATCCGCAATCGAAGGAGAGACGGCAATTCAGCAGCAGAAGTCTGAAGATATTAGGGAACGACGAACCGAGAAGCGCAAGGAACGGCGCACGGAAGCAGATGCCGCAAGAAAGCATCAAGAAGAAGTTCGGCAAGAAGAAGAGAAAAAAGCAAAGCTGAAAGAGGAGGATGACAAACGCACGCAGCGACTTCGCGAGTTACACGAGCATGCCGTCATGCAGCGGTTGGCGACCAAGCGGAGAACGGCGCATCATCAAGAGGAAGAAGCGAAGAAAGAGGCAGAGCACACTATGCAACGCGAGGAACGACATGCCGAACAACAGGCGAAGGAAAAACTGGCAACGATCGAGAAGGAGGAGAGGCGGCAGCGAGCGGCAATCCTTGCGGAAGAGAAGCGCAAAAGAGATCTGGCGGAGACCGAGAGTCTCCATGCCAAACGCGCTCTGAAAAACAAGAAAGAAGGCAGTGACAGTGAGATAGAAATGCGCAGAAGGCGCGCCATTGCGGAGGCGGAAGCAGAGAGTAGAAATCGCCAGCTGGAGCTGCATGCGAACATGGAACACCTTCGCTCGGAAGCTATCGCCCAGGAAAAGAGGGACCGCGCTCGCGCGGAAAAGAAGGCGATCGATCGCAAGGCGCAGGCGGAACATATTCGATTCAGTGAACTGAAGGGAATCGGGGACCCGCAGTCCGAATAGCCGCTTGCCACTTTGCAGCATTGCATCCACAATAGCTTTAATTGCGTAATTGCCGGGGTGGCGAAATGGCAGACGCACCAGCCTTAGGAGCTGGCGGGAGCAATCCCATGGAGGTTCAAGTCCTCTCCCCGGCACCATTCGGACCTGCGGTCCTTATGGCAAGCCATGTCACCACACAACATCCGCCAGCGCGTACCCTCCGACCCGCCGTTGGTTTTTTATAAACGGTTGAATGACTGCAGGAATTTTTTTCAGCATCACCTGCGTGACATGTGCATCTTTCAACGTATTCAGGATCTCCGTATCCGTCGGGTTCACATTCATCACATAGTGCCAACGCTCCGGAAGAAAATCCTCGGGCTTGTACGCACAAGGCTCATGACGCATGAATAGCAGCAACTGTATTCTGCAAAGCGTCTGCGCGTGCAAAGCCTGGTTCAAAGCGGATGCACCGACGAGCGCGCGAGATCCATAGACAAAGTCCGGAACAAGCGCGCGCTGGACCGCAAGGCGTCTCATCAGTGTGTCATTATCCATCAAATACAAATGCGTCTCACTCATGAAGAACGGATAATGCGACGTATAGACGGTCAGGTCATGCGCGACGAATTCATCGGTCAGAACGACCTGCTGCCCCGGAATTGTATTGAGAGCACCCATCCATTCCATCCGGGTTTCACGCACGATGGCATCGCTTCGCTTCTCCTCGAATCCAATCCAGTGTTGTTGAGTAGCCCGCACTGTTTGCACACCGACGACGATCAAGGCAACCACAGGAATCACGCGCGAAAGAATGACCTGTGATCGCAGCAGAATTGAACACGACCATATCACCGCAATCCACAAAGGGAAGAAGATGATCTGTCGATAGTGGCTTGAGAACTCCGCTTCCTGCCCCGTGATCAGCATTTGATTAAGCATGACGAGCCCCGCGCCAAGCAACACGAATAATCCCGTAGATGTGTCTTTATCACGGGAAGTACGTCTCGCGAGGAGTGTCAGAAGCCCTGCACCAAGAATGAAGAGTTGCAGCACAATGCCCGCTGGAAAGCGACGACGCAGCATGCCGAGACGCTCGAGCGTTTGGGCGTATTCCACATTTCCGTGCAGGGAAAGCATCATGAGAATCCACGGCGATGCAATGAGGAGAAAAGGAATGGCAGCAGCTGCAACGCGCTTGAGGCGCATGGCCCAGGTTTCATCCGTTGCCAGAAGCAACAACGTCAGAAGTCCTTCCGCACCCAGACAGTACGTCCAGTGAAACGAGTAGGAATGAATCATCAGGCCAATGAGCGCACTACGGATAATGGTGAGCCAAAGTGTTTCTCTTTTGAGATGAAAAAATGCCCAGAAATAGAGCAATGGTAAAACCATGGTCGCCTGCGGACTGATCGGACGCTTCCACCAAAAGAGTTCCCACCCGAGGAAGAGGGTGAAGATCAAGAGCGTCCTCCAGCGCCGTTGCGGCAGAATCGGCCGGACCGCGATCCAAAGCAGCAATGCCAGGAGGAATGGAAACACCGCATCGGTCATGAGCGACGTCGTTTTCAGAGAGAATCCCAAGCGCATGGGGCTGCTCACGATCACTTCCCAAAAATTCCCGAGTGGGTACGCCTGATCGCGCCGCTCGTAGAGATACGGATGTCCCGCACGTGTGTGTCCATCTGCAACCTCCCGAATGCGTGTGAGATAAAACTCTTCATCCGAACTCTCACTGATGACGTCGGGCCTTCGCGCTTCGTCAGTGATGATCAACGCATGCCACAGCGGCAAATTGAGAACAACGCTCACGCCAAGGGCAAGGATGATGCCGAGCGCCGTATCGCGCGAACGGACAGAGAACATGGGGAAAGAATACTGGAGTGAAGCAGGAAAGAAATAACGAGGCACCCGTGCTACAAAAAAAGACCCCTGCATCCGAATAGTGCAGGGGTCTTTGGCAAAAAATTGCCACTGTCTTCAGAGAGAATATTCGAACCGAAACGTATCCTGATCGGTATCATCGTACTGGTTGCGCAAAATTCTCACAGCCTCAAATCCCAAGCCCTTCAGGAAGAGCTGCGTGCCGAGATTCGTCTCCCAAACATCACATCGTAACGCGCACCAGCGCCCCTCTCCGATCTTGCCCTGCAGCCAGCATAACATTTTGGTGCCCACACCGCGACGCTGAAATCTGGGATCGACAGCGATATTGAGGAGGTTGCAACGAAGTTTCGAGGTATTGAAGAGCATGTATCCGATCACAAAAAAATTTTCGTCTTCTGCCACGATTCCGTTGCAGTTGCGCTGACGCAAGCAGAATAAAAAATCCTTCTCCTGCCACGGGTGCTCAAAACACACGCTCTCAATCTCTAAGAGCCTTGGGATATCGCGCCGGATCATCGGTCGAATGCTCACCCTGATCGGCGCTTTCTTCTGCTGCTGATGCATGTGCGAATTCCTTTCCCTGAAAACAGAAATGCTGCGAAAGAACGATTTTCTCTGAAAGAGAATATGGTACATTTAATCACTTGGCAAAATGAAATATAAATTTGTCAATTGGAGATAAGATAAAGCAGGCATTTCATGTGCCTATGAGTATTCGCCCTGATTCTCTCTGTCTGGCGGAACACGCTGAAGCGCTGCATGAAGCGGCACTCGATGCGTTTGTCGTGATCCTGGAAACTTCCCGTGAACGCTTGGAACACCGGTTGCAAGCGCTGCTCGCACCAATGGGTCCCGACTGTAATCCTGAGTTCATACAAGAAACAATCCGGCAATTACCGGTAAAACTGCAACGATTTGTGTATCACAAAGTGTGGGAAATCTTGAGCAAGATGAATCAGCATCCCATCGAACTCCAAGGGCGACACGTCGCGGCATAGGCGACGAACGCTTATTTTTGTGGATTCAGCGCAAGGATCGCTTTGATCAGTGTGTTGGCCTTCTCTTTTGCAGAACCTGTTGGCGCATTCTGATATAAATCTTTATCAGGCCGTGCCACCGGCGTAAATTGTGCATCCGCATTATTCAGTAACCATCCTCCCTCTCCTGGAGAATATCTCAGTTCTAAGTTAGGGTAGTCGCCGCCTTCTGCAACTGGAATCGTGTATGTATCTAGCAAACCCACTGTAGCGGGAGGCAACCCTGAATTTTTCATCAACTCAATACCCTTGAACTTCGTAATATCACTATTCAAGGTTTCAGCAGTACTTCTGCCATCCATACTTGCAATCGCCTGAATGATAACACCAGGGCTATTGGCACTCTGCCAAAAGTTCGGGGGAACCGTGATATTCAATGTTTTACCCTCAGTTTTAAAGGCGGAGCTTTGAATCAATTCCTTTTTTGCCTCGAAAATGTTTTTAATCTGCCCGACGGCTGTCTCATCCGCGAAATCAATGGAAATCACCCCGCCCGCAAGTTTCATCGTTTTACCATTAGCATTATCAGTAACGAGCTTCGTGCGTTTGGCCTGCTCTTTGACGAGTTCCGCCTGATACGTGCGCAGCGTTTTTATCTGAGTATTGATCGCTTCAGTGGGAGGCAATCCTGAGAGTTTTTGCAATTCCGCGGCGACCTTCTTTCCTTCCGCTTCCGGATCCTGCACATCCTCCATTCTCTGCGTAAGCATTTCTACCGGTTTTACGCCCTTCGTCGCGACCTCCATCATTTTGGTCATCGTGCCGAGAATCGCCATAATCGCTCCTGCCTTATTTGCAAGATTACCCAGCTTATCGTTGGGATCACCCGGATCTTTCAAGGCTTCAATCTGGGTCTTCAATTCTTCTCCCAAATTTTTCAGCTCTTGAGCTGTGGGAGAAAGCGGCTTCGCGGGCGTAACCTGAAGAGTCTTTCCATCAGGCGCGAGGCGGACATTCACGAGTTGAATACCTTCGGCTTTGAATTCATCCTGGATTTGCTTGACAGCCTCTTCCGGTTTTATCTTTTTCACTAAGATATCGAAGTGTTTCTGCGCAAGATCCTCCAATGTTTTCTCGTGAGCCTTAGTGGCTTCTCCCGCACTTTTACCACGTACTTCTGCGTTATTTCGCAGTGCCGTTAAATCCATTTTGGGGCGATCAGCGGTAGCCTCCGGCGTGGCGGGAACAGGCGGTGGCGCTTCAGGGCCATACCACACCATCCTCCGCTCTGCGAACGACACCGAGAATTGTGGAAAGGTGAAACGCATATCAGGCGGATGTAATGGAATTTTCCAAAGAAGTCAGCGCATTCTCTTCCTCTTTTCGATCATCCGTCTCAATACCCGCACGCACTGTGCGCTGGAGGGAATGAACTTTGCCAGAGAGATCTGCCATGTAGGTTGCGTAGCGCTTGTCGTACTCCGCAAAAGCCGCCTCGTAACGCACGGCGCGTGCTTGGGCCTGCTCCGGCGTTTCGTCTTTGTATTTTTCGCCCAGCGTTGCCAATGTCGCGGTCACCAACTCAGGCTCCACTTCTGCCATGATCTGATCGTAAATCTCCTGCCCACGTACCAGTGGGTTAGAGGAAGCATCGGATGGGTCGCCGGCGGTTGTTTGTGTTGGGTCCATAGAGCGAATAAATCATTTCATTATACCTTATAACGCGTTTTAGAGCAAACTAAAGCACTGTTACGCCCCGCCATTCCCTTGGCTTGTCAGGGCTTTTTGGAGCAAATCCTGCCGCTCTTTGCGCATATCCTTAATGATGGACAACAAAAGCCTTGCGCGACCAAGATCCGCTTGGTGCCGCTCTTCCGGTTCATGCCTCTTTGCCTGAAAGTTCTCATATTCTACTTGCAACGTCTTCACACAATGAGCAAGGGCATCGGGCAGCATTTGAGGATTGTTTTTTCTACGCTGCTCCACAATCTTCGATGCCGTATTGGATTTATCCATCAACATCAATGCGTACTGCTGCTCACGATCGGCTATTTCTTGTGGGATAGCCTTCTCTAATTGGGAGAATCGCTCCGCATTTCCTGTAGCTTTTCTCGTAGCCGGAGACTGCCGCAAGAGCGCGCGATACTCCATGTCATGCGCTCTGACGATATCGTCTTTCACCGCAAGATAGTAAGCCGCCACCCCTGCAGGAAAGGACACCTTGCGGCCATCCATCGGCTGGAACATCGTCAAGAGGACGCGCATGCGATCTTCCGCTTTTTGAGAAGCTGTTCTTGCCACCATAATTTCTTTCGTGATTGCCGCCGTTTCTTGGGGAGTTGCTGATTCTTCATGTGTCTGTCCTTCATCCATTAGTGTTTTAAGGACTGCAAGACGTTCCACTTCATAGTCCGAGCCAGACGGGAAACTGAGAAGAACATTTCGTTCCACCATCGCATTGTCGACAAGAACACGCCACGTCTCTGGGGTGGGCTTTTCTTTATGGGTCTTTTCGGCGGCATCGGTGGACTCTTTGCATTTAAATTTCATAAGCCCCGCCCGGTCCGCCATGCATTGATCCAGCAAACGCTGAAGCACTTTCATTCTCTCCTGCACAGCATCATCCTGCTTGGAAGCACTTTGATGGAGACGCAATTCTTCCTCCGTAGCTGCAATAAGGGGATCGAGGATCCACAATTTTTCTTGTGCGGAGAGATCTTCTTTCTTTCTTTCAGTGTTCCAAGTCGCCGAAAGCGCTTCGGTCTTCCCCTTCAGCGCACTCTGTCTTTGTGCATCAATTACCTCAGGTTTTGGCGGATCAAGTGGAATGGGCCTGACTGCGAGATGCGAAGCGGTTGTCGGCTTGGGTGCTGCGAAATCGAGATCGTTGAGGGCCAAACAGCCTTTTGCAATTTGATTACAAAGCACTGCGGACTTGTTTCTTTCTTTCTCAAAATCATAGCCTGTTATGAACTTATGCGTACCAACAACAGAATAATCAATGCTTCCGATAAACACCTTTCCCGCAGAATCCATGTCTGTAATGCGATTGATCATTTTATATCCCTCATTCAAAAGCCCATCGGGTGCAGGTTCCGTGCGATAACTGTTCACATTTGTTAATTGCCATTTGTCCCCCGTGAATTCCAATTCCATCCAATCTTTTCCTTTGTGCCCAACGATAGTCACCCTGGATTCATCATCACTAATGTTCACATTCACGGTCTTATCATTCATGGCTTTTCGCAACAACTGAAGACCCGCGCGCTTGCGACGATCAGAGGGAGACAGGGCACGTTCATCTTCCTCCTCCTGCGTCAGCACCAGGCTTGATTGAATCTCCTTTAAATCCTCTTCATGTTTTTCCAGTGATGCCTGCAGCAATGCAACGCGATCTTGCTCCTCTTTGCTCAAGCCCCCCTCCATGAGCCCCTTCTCCGCAATGATCGCGATCTCCGCCTTGGATGCGTTGATGTGTGCCATAAGTGCTTCTCTGTATTTGGGCTCACGGCGCTCTTCCAAGTTGCGCTTCACTGTATTGGTCACTTGTTTTTCAACGGAGGTAGGCTTGGGTTTTGACTGCCCGGTGAAAAATTCATAATGCGTTCTTGAACGGGCCGGCACTGTTTCCGTCACCGTTGTGGTCCGCATAGTAAATCCGGCATCCCACAATGCGGCAGTTGTTTTCACCGTCTCGGCCTTAGCCTTTTCAAGCCTTTCTGCACGCGCGGCGATCTCGATATTTTTCTTGAGGGTATCTCTGTTTTTTTCGTCGGACGGATGGTAAATATTGATCTCATTAATTCGCCATTCTCTCATCGTGTTCATCGTCCGTTGCTCAGCAGGAATGTGAGAGAGGTCGGTCACCAACGACGCTTTCAAGTGGCTCAGCTCGGCCTCGCGAGCAGCCTGCATCGCGGAAAAGGCATCGAGTTTTTGTTGCGGGGTAACATCAGCGCTCCATGCAATATCGCGGTACTTTTTCTCGGCCTCTTTTGTTTGTGCTTCAAGCAAAGAAGTCTGGGTGTTGTTCGCATCAGGGATTTCCGTGATTTCCTTGGGCGCCGGTATTACTTCCAATGTCTTGCCATCCGCGCCAAGGCGGAACGCAACCAAGCGAACTTCCGCAATGTCATGGAACCACAATTTTATTGCCCTCAACGCATCTTCCGGGGAGCGCTTTTTTTCATTCACTTCGCGATCGAACGCTCTTTGGGCGATATTTTTCAAGAGATCCTGGGTTTTTTGCGTTTCTTGGGTCGCATTTTTCTGCCGCGCTTCAGTGTTGTGTTTTGCAAAAAGTTCGGGTGATTCCTTGAGCGCCATATGCTCGTCAATCGACATCATGCCGAGCCCGAGCAATCTGCTAAGAGGCGCGCCTTCATTCGCCAAAAATACTAAACGTTGTTCACGTCCTGGTACTTGTGTGCCGAATTGGTTGTGGATGTGACACATGAAATCTTTTTATTATACATGAAAACGCGTTTTGACGCAAAATACTTTAAGCAATTGCGCAATTATTCCTCCTCAAAATCCTCATCTTTCGTCTTTTTCGCCGCTTTGACGGGTTTTACTCTCTCCAAGACCGCAATTTCTGAGGTCAATTCCGGCATCCAATCGGTTTTGCCAGCCTTACGAGCTAATTCAGATTCAGCGATACGCAGGGTATTGGAGCTGATTTTCCATTGAGGATTGAGCTGGAGGAGCTTCATGATCTCGGCGGCCGTCACGCGGGGGGAGAGGGTGAGGACGATATCCTTGCCATCACGTCCGCGCTCTTCGGCCTTGATGCGGACAACACCGGCTTTGCGGCAGACAAGCTTGAGACGCAAGACCGCAAACAGGTTTTTTACTTGGCGCGGCAACTCGCCGTATTCCTCGCGCAGGTCCACTTCGAATTCATCCAACATTTCATTGCTCTCGCTGCTCGCAAGCTTTTGGTAGACGGAAATTTTCTCGCCGCTGTCCGGGATGTAGTACGAGGGCAACAGCGCTTCGATCGGAAGCAGGATTTCCACGTTCTCTTCTAGCTCGGCTCCCGCATCGCCGCCGGCCTTCAATTCTTCCACGGCGTTTTTCAACATGCGCAGGTAGTGGCTGACGCCGACGGTCTGCATGGTGCCCGACTGACTGACGCCGAGAATTTCTCCCGCGCCGCGGATTTCCAAGTCGCGCATCGCCACCTGGAAGCCGGAGCCGAGCTCGCATGCCTCCACGATCGCACGGAGGCGCTTCTTAGCGTCGTCCTTTAATTTTTGGGTATGGTAGAGCAAATATGCGAAGGCCTGCACCTTGCCGCGTCCCACGCGTCCACGGAGCTGGTACAGCTGCGCGAGGCCGAAGCGCTCGGCCTCGTTCACGATCAATGTGTTGGCGCGCGGGAGGTCGATGCCGTTCTCGATGATCGTCGAGCTGACGAGTACGTCGAACTTTCCTTCTTTGAACGAGAGGATGCGGGACTCCAAATCTTCCGGCTTGAGCTGACCGTGCGCGACGACGAATTTCGCCTCAGGTACGATGCGGCGGAGTTTCATGGCGAACGCATCGATCGTCTCCACGCGATTGTGCAGCACGAAACACTGTCCCTTGCGCTCGATCTCGGTGACGATGGCCTGACGAATAAGGCCGTCGGCATACTTGCGAACCTCGGTGATGATTGGCAGGCGGCCGGGCGGCGGCGTGGTGATCGTGGTGATGTCGCGCAGTTTGTGCAGACCTAAATTCAGCGTGCGAGGAATCGGGGTAGCGGTGAGTGTGAGAATATCCACCGATGCGCGCAGCTGCTTGAACTTCTCTTTCTGCTTCACGCCGAATCTCTGCTCTTCATCCACAACAACAAGTCCCAGATTCAAAAATCCGACATCTTCCTGGAGCAAGCGATGCGTACCGATGATGATGTCGATATCTCCTTTGCGCAGTTTTTCGATGATCTGGGTTTGCTCTTTCGCGGTGCGGAAGCGGCTCAACATTTCGATCCTCACTGGAAAGTCCTTCATGCGCTCGCGGAAGTTGTGGTAGTGCTGGTCGGCCAAGATGGTGATCGGCGCGACGACCGCGACTTGCTTGCCGCCCTGTACCGCTTTGAAGGCGGCGCGCATCGCGACTTCGGTCTTGCCGAATCCCACGTCTCCGCACACGAGACGATCCATCGGGTGCGTGTCTTCCATGTCGCGCTTAATATCTTCGATCGCTTTGCGCTGACCGGGCGTCTCGGTGTAGGGGAACGCCTCTTCGAATTTTTTGTAATCCGACGTGTCATCACTGAACGCATACCCCTTCGCCTGCGCACGCTTGGCGTACAGCACGAGCAATTCCTTCGCGACTTCTTTTGTTTCTTTCTTGATGCGTTCGGTGACTTTCTTCCATTCGCTCTGACCCAAACGCGTGAGCGTCGGCTCCGTGCCTTCCTCATGCACGTACTTGCTGAGCTTGTCGGCTTGGTCGACGGGGACGAAGAGTTTGTCGCCCTCGGCGTAGGTGAGTTCCAAATATTCGCGCGTGGTTTCATCGATCACTTTCTGGGTCATCCCTTCAAAGCGTCCGATGCCGTGTTCCATGTGCACCACGTAATCGCCAGCCGAGAGCGAGGTAAGGAAATCGAGCGCGAGCTTCTGCACGGATCGCTGCTTGCCCGATTTGCGCAAACTGAAAATTTCGCGGTCGGTGAGGAGCGCGCAGTGCAGATCCGGATTTTGAATCGAGTGGGGAAGCAAGTCCTCTTCTCCGCTTTCCACGAGCGTGATCGTTCCCGCCTTGCGCTCATCATCTTGATGAAACGGAATGTGCTCTTCCGTGAAAATATTGCGCAATTCTTCGATACGCCGCGTCACGATCAAGAGGCTCCATCCTTGATTGAGCTTGTCTTTAAGATCGTTGAGGAAGTCTGTGAGGGTATAAAACTTAAGGACAGAGAGATAGCGGAGGTGCGCGTGGTGTTTGGCTGCTTCGGGAAAAGATGTGTAGCGCAATGTCCGGACCTTCTCAGGTTTATCGGTATCGTCTTGATCGTCGAGAACGAGGAGCGATTCCTTCGGCAACTGTGATGCAAGTGGGGATGTGCGTTCGTAATGGACCGGGAACACCGAGATTGATTTCCCAGCATCCGTCGCCTTGCTTGGATCATCACTGTCGACGGCAAGAATTTTTTCAATGACGTCAAACTTGAACAAGATCCGCATCGCGCAGAGCGATTGGATTGGAAAAATATCCAGCGTATCTCCGGCGCGATGATACTCTCCGGGTTCCAGACGGATCTCCGGGCTGTGCGTGTAGCCCTTTTCCAAGAGCTGTTCCACAAACCCGGTAAAGGCGATTTCTTGGCCCACCTTCAACGTAACCGCATTATCTTCCAATTCTTTGTAGAACGGGAACGGCGCATCCCACACCTCGCGCGGCGCCAAATACACGCCTTGTTCACCCTGCATGAAGCGCAAAAATTGCTGCAACGCATACACCGAAAGCTCCGCGCCCTTCTCGGTTTCCGTCAGGATCTGTGGAAGAAGAGCAACACGCTTTCCAAAAAACTCGAGCCAGTGATGCCACCCCTCCATCGTCGCTTCATCTTCCGTCACCAATAACGTCGGATATTCTTTGAAAGAAAGAATATGTGAAAGCAGCATCGCCTTTGCGGTTTCGTTTGAAGCGCCGGAAATCACCAAATCCCCGTGCGCCTGAAGCAGGTTAGCAAGGTCGTGATGTGTTTCGCGACCGATGAGGAGCGATGGTTTCATCTACCTAAAAAACAGAAAAATGCGACGAATTTGTCGCGGATCCTCTGGGGGGGATTGATTGTATTATAGACCTAACACAGGTGGAAGCCAAGGGTGTTTTACGGCTTCGTATACTCGAATACTCGTATACTGGTGTACTCGTGCGGAATGAGTGAAATTTAGGTGCGAGTATACGAGTACACGACGACGTCATTCCTGGATCCTTAATGGCATTATAAGGTGCAAGAACCTATCGTTCAGAGGCAACCGGAACACCGCTGGATGCATGCTGTCCATCACTGCGATCTTCAATTGATCCTCATCGATGTGTCCCAAAAAATCCAAAAGGTACGAGGAGCTTAACGCAATCTTTCCTTCAGCACCTTCGGTCTCCGCCGTGATGGTCGCTTCATCTTTTCCAATTGGTGTTTGTGGGGTGACAAGATGCGCCTGGCCGGACCCGAAGGTGAAGGTGATGTTGTTGTTCACCTCCTTCGCGAAGTAGTGCATGCGCTTCACGGCAACAGCCAATTCTTTGTTCGACATTGTGACCATGGTTCCGGTTTGTTTTGGAATAATTTCTTGGTACGGCGGAAATTTTCCTTCAATAAGACGCGAGATCAGGCGCGTGCCGCCCGCACGAATTTCAATTTGCTGCTGACTCAATTTTACCTCCACCATGGGAACGGATTTTTCTTTGGACACACCTTCCTCGGCCACATCTTTCGTACTCGTTCCTTTTTTAGAACCGAGCACCGTCTTCAATTCTTCCAACACTTTCACCGGAACGATACAGGAAAGCTCTTCCGCCGTCTGTAACGGAAGTTTGTACTCCGATAAGCGATAACTATCTGTTGCCACCACCGTCATGTTCTCTTTCTCAATTTTCAGAAACACCCCCGAAAGAACAGGACGCAAACTTGTCTTTGCCGAAGCAAATGTCACAAGATGCAATGCCTCCAGGAAAGAACCTGCTTCCAATGAAAACCCTGTCTTCTGCTCAATTTCCGGAATCACCGGATACTGCGACGCAGCCTCACCGGAGAGTACCGATTTTCCATGTGCCGAACTCAGTTTCACTTGCGTGCCATCCACCACTTCAATCGTCACATCCGGATCACTGTTGTATTGCGCGAAGTTTAAAATCGCTTTCGCGGGAAGTGTGATACTTCCTTCGCGCTCAATCTTCGCGTCAAACGATGTGATGATGCTGAGTTCCAAATCCGTCGCGCTCACTGTGCAGCTTGTTCCTGAAACTTTACATAAAATATTTCCCAAAATCGGAAGTGCTTGTTGTGAACTAATTGCACGACTCACTTGCTGCAGACTCTGTAAGAGATCCGAGGTTTTGCACAGGAACTTCATGACTCTATATAAGTAAATAAATAAATATATTTATTGAATTAGTAATCATAATGACGCTTTACAAACACTACACAATTCACAGTGTATGCTGTGGAAGAGTCTTGTAAAGTTTCTTCAAACAAAGAATTCTCTGCAAAACGCATAATCTTGCGCAAAAGAATGATGTGGGAGGGGTGTGGATAACTCGTGGAGAAGTGGGAAAGAATGGCTTCACAAAGCAAAAGCTAAAAGAATGGCTTCTGTTAGCCAACTATCAAATAGAACGTGGAAAACTATCTCATACATGTGGGGAACTGTTTCCCAGAGTTATCCACAGGCTCTGTGGATAAGTTTTGTGCGCACTCTTTCAGGATTTTGGCTTTAAATCCCCGCGATGTTGGTCGCGCAACGAGGGTTTTGGAACGTCGCTCGTATTCTGCGATGTGAATAACTCCCCGTCTTTGAGACGGACAAAACTCTTGTCGGCTACGTCGTTCGGAAGAAAACAATGTGCGCCGATGAAGGTGCCGCCGCCGATCTTCACGCCGGGGTTTGTGCCGGAATGAAAACCGATGCGCACATCGTTGCCGATCGCCGCCCCAAATTTCTGGCGGCCCGTTCCGATTTTTTCTTGGCGCACCACCGATGTCACTTCTTGCTCATCAAGGCGAAGATTTCCTGTGACGAATCCGGAACCGAACGACACATTTTCCCCAATCACACAGTCGCCGATGTAATTCTGGTGCGTCCACACATGTGAGTGCAGGATCGATCCTTTCACCTCCGAGTGGCCGCCGATCACGCAGTAATCGCCGATGCTGCCGCCGCGGATGGTGGAGTGGTAACGGACCTCAACATGCTTACCAATGGTCGCCGGCCCAACCACTACGGTGTGCGGATACAGCACTGCGCCTTCGCCGATGTGCACTGGCCCTTCGATGACGGCAGTCGGGTGAATTTTGGCAGTGGGATGAATGACTTGCTCCTTCACATTTTTGAGCAATTCTTCCATCACATCGAGCATGTTCCACGGATACTTCACAAACTTCCACGAACCCGTGCAGGGCACGGCGACGTAGTGCTTGTTTGTAAAGAGTTGTTGTTCAGTTTGCGAGTAGCCATCTCCTTTGAGATCCGCAATGTTGTTCAGTGTTGACCACAATGCATCGCGGTCGTTATGCACATGTACCACGATATTTACAAATTCGCTCGGCTCATTGCCCTTCCCCGGTTTTTCTTTGATATCGATCACACGCTCTCCGTCGAGCGTCATGTAGCCCCCCGGGAAATAGGTTTCCATCTTCTTTCCCAAGATCGCGCCATCTACGCCCGACTTGCGGGACGCAGTGATCACGTCTTGATACGCAGATGTTTCCACAAGGTCCGTCCCCGCCACAATCATGACCGGCCCCTCTGGAATATGCGGAAGCGCACTGAGGAGCGCGCCGCGCGTGCCGAGAGACATGTCTTCTTGCATTAAGACCTGCATGTCCGGCACAAGTGCTTTGGTCTTTTCCAAATTATGCGGACCGGCGACGACCGTTATATCGTCGCATCCTGCGGCTTTCAATCTCTCTAGTTGCCACAGCATCAACGGTTTCCCGCAAACGGGAAACTGCGATTTGTCAGCCAGCGGCCAAAACCGCTGCGACTGGCCCGCTACAAGGAGGAGGACGTGCATGGGGGGAGTATAGCGGATTTGGCTTTGGGAAGCGAAGGGAGCACAAATTGCTTAGATAGAGGTATTAGCTCAAATTCTTGTATTTTGTACGTACATTCTTATAATAGATTCATGAATTTATGGTTTTGGAAATCCAAGGCCCAAAAAGAGCAGACACTCGATCAAAAAATCGGATCGATTGTTAAAGATCAAGGCTTTAAAAAAGTCCCTCGCGATATTAATAAATGGGATGAAAGCTACCGTGCTCTTATTCGTGAGTTAGCCAAAAAATGATAAAATATTTAACGAAGGAAGATTTTGTTTTAATTGGATTTCCATATATTAAAAATGCACTTACAGAAAATGAGCCAACGGCTGATTATTTATCAGAATTATCAGGTATAGCAGAGCTAGAAAAAGTTTTATGCTTTGCGCAGCAAGATGAATACTATTCAACTTTCTTTGAAAAAGCATCATATCTCATTACTAGTATTGCTGGATCTCAATATTTTCATAATGGTAATAAAAGATTAGCAATTACTACGCTTATGTTATTTCTGGCAAAAAATGACATCAAAATTTTGAATTGGACAGAAAAAGGATATCAAAAAATTCTTGAGGTCACATTTCCTCTTCATAACTGGGAAAATAATGGAAATATTCAGGAGCCACATGCATTATTTCTTTATAATTTAGCAAGCATTATTGGAGATAGATCCAAGTGGAACAAAAGTGATTTTTCTGATGTTCGCAAACATGTGACTACAATGTTCAATTACCTATATGAGATTGAGTGAATGTTAAATTAATATCCCCTTCCTGCGAAGTCATTCTCACGGGAATCCCAAAGTGACGGAGGCGATTCATGACGATGGGATGAGGATGTCCGTACGTGTTGGTAGCGCTGACAGAGATGATGGCGAGCGAAGGATTTACCTTCAACAGAAAGCCGGTTGAAGTGGAGGTCTTGCTCCCATGATGCGCGATTTTCAGGATATCAGCATTAAGATCAATGCCGGCTTTCACGATGGCATTCTCCTCGGGCAGTTCCATATCCCCCGTAAAGAGCAAAGAAGAACTGCCGAAGGTCGCACGCAGCAGAATCGAGGTATTATTGGGACTCTTCGGGCGCACGTTGTAGAGAGATTCTTTCGGCCACAACACCGAGAGCTTTACGCCGTCGCCCAAGTCGATCGTATCGGTTTTGTCGCTCAGTAAAATCTGCGCGTTCTCGCGCGGCAGCAGCGAGAGAAATTCCTGATACCGCGACGAAGAGGTATCGATGCCCGTCATAAGCACGGACTTCACCTGATACCGCCGCAGTACCTCCGGAAAGGAGGCGATGTGATCGAGGTCCGGATGACTGAGCACCAGCAGATCGATCGAACGGTCAAAGAAGGGCATGTACTTTCCGAGTCCCCTGAGCGTGGCGAGATTCGGGCCGCCGTCGATCAGCACTTGCTTGCCTGTGGGGCTGACCATGAAAATACTGTCGCCTTGGCCGACATCCAATACATGCACTTCCAGTGCACCCGGATTTGCAAGCCGGTACTCGCGCCATGCCACAAAAACCCCGAGCACAAGCACGAGCAGCGCAAGGACAAACAACCATCGATTTGACGAAGATGTCACAAGACCATCTTAGCGTCTTAGGCTCTCTGTTTCCTCTGTTTTGCGATGCGCAAGCCGGCGCCCGCACCCGCAGCTAGCATCGGGAGCAAGAGAGCGAGACCCGTTTGCGGGAGTTCGTCGTCCTTTCCCGGAGCTTGGATCGGCCCGATAATGCGGGGAGGATCGTTCTCCAACTGTGGCAGAGTGATGTTCTGGGCAACGCCGCGAGACATCATGCCGTCGAAGAGCATCGCCTGGACCTTCAATCCAAAGGACCCGCTCGGAACATTAGAAATCTTGATGGCGGTGACGGAAGGCGCGACGATCTGCGGATCGCTGTAGGTGCGTCCGCCGTCACGGGTTTGCGACACGTGGTATTCACGCACGTCGGCATCGGAGGGCTGCCAGGTCGCTTCCACCCTATACGTAGCGCCCATCGGGACTCCACGCACATTCAGGCCGTACACATCCTGTGCAGCGGCACTGGGCACCGAGGACGATACTGTCGGCTGCGAAGAGGAAAGCGATCCGAACGGCGCGCCGGTTTCATGACCGCTGAAGAGCACCTGTTCCTGCAGAGGATCGAGTGGCAACGTCTTTCCTTCCGCATCTTTGCCCATCACTGCAGAGGCCGATGCCTCAAGGCGGTAGACGCGTCCTTGTTCCTGCATCGTCGTATGGAGCGTGACGCCCGTGCCGAGAATCACCATGCGCACAATGCGCAGTGTTGAGCCGCTGGCATCGCGGATGACGAATGCCTCGGCTGCGTTGGATGGGTCCACTTCCGTATCATGTGAGAAGGTAAGCAGGACGCCCGTGGCGGAAACTGCTTTTGCCGTGAGCAAGCGTACAACGCCGTTCCCCATGGCGGGCGATGAAGACGTTTCTTGCTGCGCGACTGAGGATGCGGTCTGTGAAGACGACGGCGCAGGCGCGGCGCTGCCATCAATGCTGATGCGCGTTTCTTCCATAAAGAGCGGGCTCTCCTCTCCTTTATCATCCACGGCTAACACGGATACGTACAATGCCGGCGTCGTATAGGGCAATGATGCAAACGTGAATTCGGTTGAGGAGGCCGGGACAGTTTCAAAATCATCGTACAGACCGTTTTGTTCCAAAATCGACGCGCGAGAATAGAAAATGCGATACGAAACGGGTTCCTCCCCCGCCGGCTTCTGCCAGCTTACGTGCACCTTGCCATTGAGCAGCTCCCCTTTGATGCCCGTCACATTACCCGGTGCTGCGAGTGCAACGCCGAGAGGGATAATTGCCAGGACAAGTGAGATGGCCATACGTGAAGGTCTCATGGTGTTTGTGTGAAAGTTTCTTCTTATTGTAGCACGTTTGGGTGTTTGAGGCAACCGCCCTCATCCCCCGCTGCGGCGGGACCTTCTCCCGTTTTCGGGAGAAGGTGACGTCAATAAGCAGTATCGTCTTGTTGAATGAAATGCTTTCCCAAACCTTATAATTCTCATAATAGTGCTCCCTTCTCCCCCAGGGAGAAGGGTTGGGGATGAGGGGTATGGGAGAAGGTGCCGCAAAGAGCGGTGGATGAGGGTTTTACATGCTCTTCCGTATCCCCACCCCCCACGCCATCCCCCCCATCACCGGAATCGCCACGACTAATCCAAGCGCGGTGTAGAGAGAAGAAGTCAGGAACGGTGCGGTGACCACTAAGAATGCGGCGAGTCCGACTCCAAAAAGAAGCCATTGTCGGATCTGCATGCCGGTAAGACGCATAGGGAGTACCTTCAAACTTTGGGGAAGAAGCAAGATCGCGAGCAGTGCATGGACGATAATTGACGTGTACGAAGCACCGACGAATCCGAGCTCTGGAATGAGCAAAAAGTTCAGCACCAACGAGAGAATGGATCCGATCGCGAGCGTGACAACCAGCGGTTTCCACACGTGTTTCGTGAGCAGTGAGTAGAAGCCAAAGAGGATGATGCCGTTGAAGAACATTGAGAGGGAAAGCAGGCGCAGGGCAGTGTCGGCACCGGGATGATCCGGCGTGCTCAGATACGCATCACTCGTGAGCAGTTGCATCAACGGCCGGCTCCAGAGTACGGAGAACAGCAGCGCGATCGTGCCGATGAGGAGAATCAGGAAGAATGTTTTTCCCAACAGTCCGCGCGTGTCCTCCCCCTTCGTATCACGCTCACTCAAAATCGGGAGTGTGGAATTCAGAAGAAACGTCGGGAGCAGATACGCCATGTCCATCATCCGCTGCACGAAGCCGTAATAGGCGTTCTGCACGGCGAAGTCCGGTCGGAGCAGCGCAATCATTGTCACATCGAACTGGCGATAGAGTGTCGTGCAGAAAAACGCGATGCCATAGGGCGCGGCAGAGATCAGCATTTCTTTGAGCAGTGTGCGATCGAGGTGTGGCCGCAGTGGAATCAGGCGGTTGCCGTAGAAGAGCGACACCAAAAATAGGAACAACGCGCCAATGCTGCCGATCAACAAGAAGAGTTCGTACATCATCGGGTCCGTGCTCTGGCGGACTCCCATCCAAATCAACACCCCGATCGCCGAAACGGTGACGATGCGCTGAAAGACTTCCGCAATGAAGACGAAGTGCATCCGGTATTCCACCTGAAAAACCGAGCGGATGATGCCTGCCAACAAGGTGAAGAACGGCACGAATGCCGCGATGAATATGCCCATCGGGAGCGGTGTGCCCTGCCAGGCCGGGATGATCCACGCAATGACGACCGCGGCACCCAGTGACAGCAACGTAATGATGCAACGTAGCGTCAGCAATGTGCCAAGTGTGCGCTCCCTGTCCTTGCTCTTAGAGAGTTCTTTCACGGCGACGGCATACAATCCGAAATCCGCCAGAATGCCGAAGATCTGCAGATACCCGTATGCGGAGTTGTAGTATCCCGCCAGCTCCATCGAGAGCCCCATCGTCACGAACTTCACCGTGATGATACTGAGAGCCGCCATCACGATCTGGCTGCCCATCTGCCACAGCGTTGATGTTGCGATTGCCTTAGCCTGTCGGCCGGAGCCTCTTGCTGGATTTATTTCCTCTGACGGCTGGTGGCGAGGGCCGATCGACATGAGAGGAGTGTAGCGCATTTGATGATGACTTGCGGACCAGGATCGTTACAATGCCGCTAATGTCTCTCTCGTTTACGTCCCTCGTGTCGATCGCGCAGGTGTCCCGCAATGATGCCGATCTTCTGCTTTCGCAAGCGGCGGAGATGGAAAAGGTGCTCGCAAAAGGAGGAGACGAACGATTAAAAGGAAAAATTTTGGCGAGCCTGTTTTTTGAGCCGAGCACCCGCACGCGCCTCAGTTTTGAGTCCGCCATGCAACGCCTCGGCGGGCAGGTGATCACGGTTGATGGTGTGCAATCAAGCTCGCTCGCGAAAGGCGAATCGATCGAGGACACCATCCGCATGGCATGCGGTTATAGCGATATCATCTGCATGCGCCATCCCGAGCAAGGCTCGGCGGCCAGAGCGATGTCCGTCACCGATGTGCCGTTCATCAATGCGGGAGATGGCGGAAACGAACACCCGACTCAAGCACTTCTTGATCTCTATACCATCCGCAAAGAACGTGGGACACTCGAACAACTGCACGTCGCATTCGCCTGTGATCCACTTCACTCACGAACGATTCGCTCGCTCGCGCTGATGCTGAGTATGTATCCCGGGAACCGCTTCACGTTTATCAGTCCCGAAAGCCTGCGTGCCGCGCCTGATTTCTTAGGGAAACTGAAAGCGTTGGGAGTGGCATACGCCGAGACCGCCGATCTCCAAGAAGGCCTCGATGCAGATGTGCTCTACATGAATCGGTTACAGAAAGAGAGATTGAAACCCGAGGAAGATGCCGAGCAATTCCGCAAAGCGTACCGTGTCACGGCTGACATGCTGAAGGGCAAAGAAGTGTTGATCATGGATCCGTTGCCGCGCGTGGGAGAAATTGCGGAAGATGTCGATGTGCTGCCCAATGCCGCGTACTTCCGTCAGGCTCGTAACGGTGTGCTCATGCGCATGGCGCTTCTCTCCCTGTTGCTCCCATGAAATTCCCCGGCCTCATCGACTGTCACGTACATTTCCGCGAACCCGGCTTGGAACATAAAGCGACGATGCAAACCGAGGCCGCTTCCGCGCGCGCCGGAGGAGTGCTGACGGTCTGCGAGATGCCCAACACCAATCCCCCGACGGTCACCGTGGCGGCATTTGCGGATAAGGTGCGACGCGCAAACGACATAACCGATTGTGATCTGCATTTTTTCTTCGGCATTACCGAAGCGATCCACCTCGCCGCGTTTCGTGAATTAATGGCGAGCGACAGTGCGGAAATGCAGCGCTTGCGTGCGCGATGCTGCGGCGTGAAGCTCTATCTCGATCACTCGACGGGGAATCAGAAAGTGGAGGGCGGCATCGTCCCGGAGATCTTCCAGGCATGCAAAGAATACGGAGTGACTCTCGTGGCGCACTGCGAAGATCCTGAGATCAACGGTGCTGCCGCGGCGCAGAACACGCGTACGGATATCGCCGCGCATTCCCTCGTGCGCCCCTCGCATTCCGAAGTAACCGCAATCGAATATGCAATCGGCTTGGCGGAGCAGTACGGTACGCATCTCCACATTGCCCATCTTTCTACCGAAGGCGGCATCGCGCTTGTGCGCAGTGCAAAGGCAAAAGGAATTTCCGTGACGTGTGAAGTGACGCCACATCATCTCTTCCTCACGACGGATGATTACGAAACGCTTGGAACCTTGATGAAAATGAACCCGCCGATTCGTTCCCGTGATCATCTTGAAGCGCTGTGGGAGGGTATCGCCGATGGTACCGTCGATTGCATCTCCACCGATCACGCACCGCATACGTTCGAAGAAAAGCAGAACCCCGAACCGCTCAAGGCGCCGAGCGGCGTGCCAGGCGTCGAGACGATGCTGCCGCTCTTGCTGACGGTTGCTGCCGGTGGCTGGCCGCATCCCTCTTCGCCGCGTCCTGTGGTGAATTTTTCCTATGAAGACATTGTGCGTTTGTGCTTCACGAATCCCAATCGTATTTTTAATCTAGGAAAAGCGATGCCCGAAGAAGGCGGTGAGAGTATTGAGATTGATCCGGACAAAGAATGGATCATCCATGGAAAAGAATTGCACAGTAAATGTCAGTGGACACCTTTTGAAGGATGGAAAATGAAAGGGGCCTGTCGGCCGTAGCCCCGCCGCAGCGGGCGAAGGCAGAACGCCGTTCGAGGGATGGCAGGTAAAAGGGCGGGTGGTGTGAAATGTAGGTTAATCTTTTGTGTAGAGACGTCCAAACCTGTGGTGAGCCATGCCGAACCATTGGACGTCTCTACAATTACAAGATCAATGTTCATTGCCGTTGTTCCCGCAATTTCGGTCCGTCGATACGCCAATGTTGTTTGGAGGCATCATCGACCTGCTGCAGTAACACCCAGAGTGCGTGTTTTGTCTGATGTGTTTGGGTGACGATATGCAGCTTCTCCCGGAACATCACTTCTTCTCCCACCTGCAAGGGGGCATTCGCATGCGTTTCCAACACGGAGGCGGGTGCTTCCACTAACGGTGTGGGCTCCAAAATAGCGTCGGGGGTTTTCAGCATATCTCTTTCATACACCTGTCGCGACGACGTTGCCAGTTTGAATGGGCACGCAAATTCTGGAGTTATTGCATCTCCTGCATCAACTTGTAAAATATCCGTGATCTTTGGCAGCATCCTCCCTCGGAATCCCTTTTTCACGATACCTTCCGTATCAATGGAAGGGGGATGCTGCGGGAGGAAAAAATGGTATTACTCGCGAAGGTGCATATCCGGATGCAGGGGTGGTGGGGCCGATATGAACTGCGGTATGACGTCCATCTGCTTGAGGGATTGTCCGACCAGCAGGATGCCTGTTTTCTGGGATACGCCACGCAAGCCACTGAAGATCGTCTGTCAGGCCTTTTTCTGCATTTTGGGGTCTGCAGGCCGGATGATCCGGTTTACGAGACGCGCTGTATGTTTTTATACCTCGGGGACAAGCGTCTTTCCCTGGACAAGATTCTGAGCATTGTCGTGAAGGAATGTTACGAGCAATAGCGCGACAAGCCGGCCACTCAAGAGAGTGGCCTTTTTTTATTCACAAGATCAACGTTCCATCCTTCATCACAATCTGATCATCGATCCGCATTTCGGTTCCCGGCAGGCGAAGGTCTTTCACCAAATCCCAGTGAATGGATCCGCCGTTGCGCCCGCCACCGCGTTCGTATTTGTACGATCTCCCAAGCGCCATGTGGATCGTCCCTTTGATCTTTTCATCAAAGAGCGTGTTCTTGCTGTAACGCGTGATATTCGGATTCATCCCGATCCCAAGTTCTCCCAAGCGGCGATTGTCCGGATGGTTATCAAGCAATGATTGGAAAAATGCATCGCCCTTCTTGGCATGTGCTTCCACGATTTGCCCTCGTTCGAAGCGGAGGAAAATGCCCCCCATTTCGTTGCCGTCATAGATCTGATCTTCCTCAAACGTAATGTGCCCCTCCGTGATGTCCTCTTCCGGCCCAAGGAAGCACTCGCCATCGGGAATGTTGTGCTTTCCCGAAATCGCGCCTGCCGCCAATCGTCCTTCGATGCCTAATAAAATATCCGTACCCGGTCCAAGAATCCGCACACGGGAGCCGGCATCGAACGCATCTTGAAGAGGCTTAATGCTATCCCCCAGCGCTTGGTAATCGGCGCAGCACGCGTTGTAGTAATAGTCGATAAATTCCTGCATCGTCATGCCCGCTCCTTTTGCGTAGGCTTCTGTCGGAAACTTTGTGAGCACCCAATCTTTGGAGGTGATGTTGTCCATGGCGGGGGACACAATATGCTGCCACTCAGCAACGCGCTCCGGGGGTACCCCTCCAAGGAAAGTGGGGTCATGAATGCTGGTAATGCGGATGGTCTTGGTTGCCCACGCGATCTTGCTCTGCGCGAGATCGGGAATGCGATTGAGTTGTGACGCGGGCGCGGTTGTCAGGAATGTTTTCAAAATCCCGCCCGCATCCGCTCTGCCCAAATAGCACTGCACATTGAGAATATCGAGATCCACGTTCGCTCCCCGCTCCAAACACAAGCGGTAGCATTCATGAAGCAAGTCCATCGAACATTGGTCCGATGCGGCGATCAAAATATTGTCCCCCGGTGCGGCGCACACAGAGTGGTCGACGAGTACTTCCGCCAGCTTGGTCGCGCGTGGATCCATGGGGCGGAGTATAGGGATCGAGCGTGAGATAGGAAGGAAAATGGAGTGTTTCTAAAAATGCCCCGTTGCTCGTGAGCGACGGGGCGTGGGGTTTGATTAGGCCTTCATCGGCTGCACGCGGATGATGAGGCGCGGTTCAAGGTATGCGGAGTGCTGAAACGTGCCCACGAACTCCAGGCCCGTGTCCGTGATGACCATCTCGAAGCTGTTGCTCCAGGCGATGATCTGGACGCTGTCCTCAAGCTGTGATTGCAGCTCAAGAAACTCGCCGGTGTTCCGCAGGGTCAGAAGGCTTCCCTTCGCGGGTGTGGTGCCGTGGTGTGTCAGATCCTGCCGGCGGACGATGAGACGTTGGAAGCCCCAGCGCACGAGCAAGTTGCTCACAGCGAGGCCAGCCCTCAGACCCTTCCGGTTCTTTTTCGCATTTGCCTGCTTGGCATGGAGCACGAGGAAGAGTGGCTTCATGATGTGTCTCCTTCCTGCAAAGAACGATGTGGTTCAAACCCGATGATATTTTCCTCTCGATTTGAGTTTTGTCAATCATCGCTCCAACGACGCTCTTAATGTATCCATCCCCACAATGTGTGGCTGGAACTCCTTGAGCAGTGTGGAATAGCGGCGAGAACTTGGAACAAGAAGGGTTTTGAGTTTTCCTTCCTGATCAAGATGTTCCGCAAGTCCGTAGAAGTCTCCATCTCCGGAGACGATCACCGCGCGATCATAGTTATCGTGCTCGATCATCGCATGGAGAACCAAGTCGGTATCGATGTTGCCTTTCACGGTGATCTCGCCGTCCTTCTTGATTTCCACCGTCGGTTTGAAGATGACGGTGAATCCCGCCTTATTGAGTTCATCGTAGAGAGGCTGATTGCCTTCGATGAAACCGATAAAGAGAAGAGCTTTCGTGACATCTTGCTGTGTTTGCAGATAGCGTCGGAATTCTTTCCAATCGAGATTCCATCCTTGTGCTCGCACCGAACGGTTGACGTTCTGGCTATCGATGAAGGCGTAATTGCGTTTCCCAACGGTACGGACGGAATGTTTACGAGGGTGTCGGGAATGTTGAGATGTGCCGGCCTGTCGGGCGTAGCCCTGAACCAGGCGGCTTCGCCTTGGTTCAGGGCGAAGACCGGTGTTGTTGGTGTTGTGGTTTTTCATAAAATAATTTCGTTGAATTGGTTAAATAAAATAATGGATTAATAATGGTTTGGTGGTGGATCGTGGTGTAGAGACGTCCAATTTGGACGTCTCTACATCGATGTTTGGATTAAAAATGCGTGTGATACGGTTAATGTTGTTACACCTCCACAAACAACGGGATCACCATCGGTTCGCGGTCCAATTTGCGGTCGAAATAACGATAGAGGGCGCCGGTGACGGCCCGTTTGAAGGCCTTGCGGTCAGTCTCTCCGCGATTGAGTTCTTCCTCATACGCCTTCTTGGCAGCCTGGATAATCTCGCGAGAGATATCCGTCTGTTCGGAGCCGTAGATCAATCCGCGTGAGATCACATCGGGATCGCCGACAAGTCGCTTGCTTTCACTGTAGACCTTAAAGAGCACGATGAGTGCGCCGCCTCCGCTCATGATCTTACGGTCGTTCAGCACGCGCTGGCCTTCGCCTGCGGAACCGCGTCCATCGATGATTACATCGTGATACGTGATCTTGTGCTTGCTGCGTCGAGCATTGCCTTCCTTATCAAATTCCAGGATTTCGCCGTTGGCGAGCAAGTGGATCTGATTGTCGGCGTAGCCGATGCTCTTGGCCAAGTCCGCATGCGCGGTCTTCATATACGCTTCGCCGTGTTCAGGGATCACATGTTTAGCGCGTACGAGGCGGTGCATGAGCAAGATGTCGTTCGCATGGCCGTGACCCGTGACGTGGAGCGAGAGCTCCATATTGGTCTTCACGGATGCGCCCTTCATGTGCAGGTTGTTGACGACCTTCGCGACCGCGCGCTCGTTACCCACGATGGGGTTTGAGCTGAGGATCACGGTGTCGCCTTTTTTCACGTTCACATGGCGGTGCGTGCCGAGTCCCATGCGGGAGAGAGCGGCCATTTCTTCGCCTTGACTGCCGGTCGTGATAATGAGCACTTCGCGGTCCGGCAATTTTTCCATGCCCGGTCCGACTTTGCGCACCAATCCGCGGGGAGCCTTGAGATAACCCAAGTTCTGCGCGATCTCGATGTTCGTTTCCATGCTGCGGCCCGAGATATAGACCTTGCGGCCCATCTCGCGTGCGGTGTCGATCACCTGTTGCAAACGGTTGAGGAGCGAGGAGAACGTGGAGACGATCACGCGCCCCTTCGCGTTCTTGATAAGATCGTTCAGGTTCATGGCGATCTCCTTTTCGCTTTTGGAGTTGCCGGGCTTCATGGCATTCGTCGAGTCCGCGATAATCGCGAGCACGCCTTTCTGTCCGAGCTCCGAGAGCCGCTGAAAATCAGCGGGCGGTTCGTTCATCGGCGTCAGGTCGAACTTAAAGTCGCCGGTATGCACGATGGTGCCGTACGGCGTATGCACCGCGATGCCGGCGGAATCCGGAATCGAGTGCGTGACGCGGAAGAATTCCACTTCCACTTTTCCGATTCGCACTTTCTGGCCGTAGGCCACCGTGTTCAGGCGGGCCTTGGAAGTAATCTGCTCTTCATCGAGGCGCTTTTTCACGAACGCCATCGTGAGCTTGGTGCCGAAGCACGGCGGGAAGTGCAATTGAGGAAGCACGTGCTGCACCGCACCGATGTGGTCGAGGTGGCCGTGTGTGAAGAGCACCGCTTTGATCCGGTTCTCGCGACCGCGAAGGCCCGAGAAGTCCGGGATCAAGTAGTCGATACCCAACATGTCTTCGTCCGGGAACTGCAGTCCGAGGTCGATGATGTATAAATCACCATCGACATCGATGACGAAACAGTTGCGTCCGATCTGTTCGAAGCCGCCGAGCGGATAGAGTCGCAAGCCCGCGCCTTTTGGAAGGTCTTGCGGCTGCGTTTCTGGCTGAGGCTGTCTTGAAGAGGGAGTCTGCTGTCGTTGAGACTGCTGCTGAGGCCGATGGGCCGGAGCAGGAGAAGGCGTTGCTGTAGGTTTCGCTTGTCCTGAGTTAGGAGAAGGAGTTGGTGAGTCCGAGGGAATCCAGGGATTCGACGAGTCTTGTCCTTTCTGCTGCACGGCAGGAGAAGGCTGGTTGCTCCCGACAGAGCGGGTCAACCATTGCTTTACCGATTTCATGTGAACTTTTCTTGGAAAAATAACGAGATACCCTCATCCTACTCTTTAAGGCAAGAAAGAGCAACCCCTTTTGTCGACATAATGATTTTATGGCTTACAGATAACGAATTTTTACATGTGAAGTTTGTATTAGAACCTTAAAAACATAAAAAGGAACAAGGGGGAAAGGTGGTACAAGGGTGACAAGGGTAATCAATATACTCTTGTCCCTCTTGTCCCTTTTGTCACCCTATTTTCATTGATAGAAAGCACACTGAACATCACTCAAGCCAGACTAGCAAATCGATGGGTTTGCGTTCGATTCCCACTCCAGAGTACCCTACCCACCTGTATGGAACTTACGATCCGCACAGGATCCACGAAGGCCCCGCGTGATGCGAGTTTGAACGCGCACCAATTTACGTCCCATCACGGGGAGACGGTGTGTTTTTTAATGGAAGTACATGCGAAAAACCGTGATGCGAAGACCGTGGAGCGCGAGTGCGAAATGGTCGTGAAGCATTCACTCTTAGAGACCGAGGGCGATGCTTCGCAGCGTCTCGATGGCACCCTTAAGGAGCTCAACGGTCTTCTCAAAGGATTGATCGTATCGCAAGTGATCGATGATGTGCACATGATCGTCGCCATTTTGGAGCCCAACCACATGCTGCATGTCTCGCATGCCGGTCGCGCGGAGGCGTATTTGATCCGCAGCGGGCTCGCGAGCCAGATTACGGAATATTCCAGCGGAAAATCCACGCCTGCCTTTGTGCATATCGCAAGCGGTCAACTCGAGAGACGCGATACACTCGTGCTTTCTTCACAGCGGTTGCTCCGCACGCTCACGCCCGCACAGCTCGCAAAGACGGCCGAACAATCTGAGCCCCTGGATCTGCTCATCAAGATGCTGGAGAGCGAGAGCGACCACGCTGCCTTGGCCACGGCGCAGCTCGATCCATCTGCGGAAGTCGTCGAAGATGCTCCCGTGGAATCCGTACACGCGCGCAGAGAGCGGCATCTTCCTCGCAGGCATCAGCGCTCTGAAACATCCGCAATGCTGGGCAAGCTCCGCGCGATGTTGCCGACAGGATTGCCGACCATGAAATCGGCTCCGTCTCTCGCTTCTCTGAAATCTTGGTCCGCCAAAGGCGGTACTGCCATGAAGCGCAGCGCCTCGGCGCTCGCCAAAGTGCGTTCCTCACACTGGATCGCTACGGTTCGGGAGCGTTTTTCAGGATTGCTGGCGGATCTTAAGCATCCCAAACGCCGCCAGCGCGCCCATCTGCTCCTCATTGCGATTGCAGTGGCCCTCTTGATAGTCATTTGGATGTTGGTGCATCTCTTTACCTCCAGTCAGCGCAGCAAAACGAAAACGGAACTTGAGGGCTTGGTGAAAGAAATCAACACCGAGGTGCAGACGGCCGACAATCGCCGCATCATCGGCGATATCGATGCCGCCAATGCCATTCTCACCCGCGCTGAAGAAAAGGCGAAGCAAGTGATGGATAACGAGAGCGGTCTTTTCCGCATGCAGGCGCTCGATCTGCTTGATAAAATCCGTGCCAAGAAGGAGGAGATCAACAACATCGTCCGTCTCTCGCCGCGGATCGTCGCGAACATCGCGGCCAAATCCCCCGATGTCGCCGCGCAAGGTATCATCGGCATTGGTGACGGCGAATTCACGGTTTTCGATCGACAGTCCATTTATCGCGTATTGCTGAACTCCGTGGATGATCCGCTTAAGATCACGGATCAGGATTTGATTATCGACGGCGAATTCTTCGGACGCTTCCAGAACATGGTCTTCCTCACAAAGAACAACAGCGTTATTGAGGTGCAGAGCGGTCAGCCGACTTCCGTGAAGACCGAAGATCCCGCAGGCTGGGCTACCGGCCGCGCGCTGCAAACGTATCTCCGCTACGTCTACATCCTTTCTCCCGAGAAGAAGCAGATCTACAAGTATGAACGTTTGAGTAACCGCTACTCCGCGCCCGTGGAATACAACGTGAACGGCGACTTGACCGGCGCGCTCGATTTCGCGATCGACGGTGACGTCTACGTGCTCAAAGAAGGAGGCGTGCTCATGAAACTCTTCCGTGGCGAGAACAAGCCCTTCGTCATTCGCAAAGCGCCCGGTGATCTGCTCAAGGACACGACAAAAATTTTCAAAGTGGCTTCGGGTAATTTCTACCTCCTTGATCCGGTGCATTCCCGCATCATCGTGTTGGGCGATGGCGGACCCAACGGAGAATCGGTGTATCTGAAGCAATATGTACTCGAAGGAGATCAGGTCAGTGAACTGAAAGATCTCTATGTCGATACGGATGATGGGCATCTCTATGTACTCGATGCGAAACGGGTGCATGTAGTAGATTTGACGAAATGATCAGAGGAATCCGATGAGTCCGAAGAAGCCGAAGAGTCCAAGGATGTGTATTTTCATTTCCTCGGACTCCTCGGTATCCTCGGTTTCTTCGAACTCTTCTCATGCGTGTCTTAACCTTCGGTACCTTCGACCATCTCCATCCTGGCCATCTTTCCTATTTATCCCAAGCGCAGAAGAAGGGAGAGTTGTTTGTCGTGATTGCGCGAGATGAAAACGTGCGGAAGATTAAGAATTTGTTGCCTGATCATACGGAGGAGGAGCGGGCGGCTGCCGTGCGTGCCGCATTTCCTCGCGCCACGGTAGTTCTCGGTGATGCGCATGATTTCTCGCGTCCGCTGCGTGACCTCAAGCCTGATCTCCTTATTTTGGGCTATGATCAGCATTTACCCCCGGGTCTCTCCGAAGCAAGCCTTCCCTGCCCTATTGAGCGTGCAGAGCCGTTTGAACCGCATCTCCATAAGAGCAGCTTCAAGAGGAAGAAATAAGGATTTCAATAATGCGTGATAGCGGACCTTACGTAAGGTCCGCTACAAAGGTGTCTCTATGCAAATTTATAAATTTTTGCTATAATGAGAAGAAATATGACACACACATCCAACGACAAAAACGCGAAACCCCCTCTGTGGAAACAGCTTTGCGGCTCCGCGGTCGGCGTGATTGTGGCGATGGGAATGTATGAACTGGTTAAATTCTCAGTGCCTGCGATTGAGGCAAATTTGTTGAAGCCGCAAGCAGTAGAATCCGCTCCTGCACTTTCCGATGAGGCACAAAAAGAAGCATTCGCCAAAATCGGCGCGCGCGCCAGAGAGATTATGCAAGAGAGGACAGAGCAGAAATGAGACGGTATACTCGGGACCGTGCTGCTTGAGTCGCTGCCGGCCTGGTTTCTCCCCACGTTGTTTGCGATTGCCGGATTGATCTTCGGGAGTTTTGGAAATGTGCTGATTGCGCGCCTGCCGGAAGAGCGGAGTATTGGCGGACGGAGTCATTGCCCCTATTGCGGGAAAACGATTCGTCTTCATGAACTGATTCCCGTCATCAGTTTTCTTTTGCTCGAAGGAAAATGCAGCGGCTGTCATCATAGGATTTCCTGGCAGTATCCGCTCGTGGAAAGTGCGAGCGCCATTCTTTTTTGGCTTGCAATTGCGCTATTTCCAGAGTCGCCGCTCTCGGCCGTGTGGACGGCATTCGGACTCTGGGCGCTTCTGCTGATCGCGGTGATCGACGCGCATACGCAATCCATTCCCGATATCCTTTCCTTGCTTGTCGCCATCATGGGTCTGGCGCTGCATTGGTGGCTCGGCGACCTTGCGTTCGGCGGGGCATTGATCGGTCTCGCGTTTTTCGGATTGCAGTGGGCGGTCAGTAAAGGACGCTGGGTAGGGAGCGGAGATGTGTTGCTCGCCGGTGCGATGGGGTTATTTCTTTCATCATGGCAGCTCATGCTCGTCGCGCTGATGGCGGCGTATATCATTGGTGCGACATTTGCCGTCGCGGGATTGCTGCTGCAGAAAACCAAGGCAGGACAGAGCATCGCCTTCGGACCATTTTTGGTGATGGGGACGATACTGGCGTTTGTGTATGGTGAAGAAATTCTCCGCGTATTTGGATTTTAGTGAGCGCTCACTTTCTCCGCCCTCATCCGCCCCGCCGAGCGGGGCATTTTCTCATTATGCCCTTCCACCCTCATCCGGCTCTGCGGAGCCACCTTCTCCCGTGAGCGGGAGAAGGAGAAGTTGCTGTTCTGCAACTGTGCTTATTACTTCTAAAGTACTTTGAAGTTCAAAGAACACTTGTGTATTGCTGAAGCGTAGAACACGGAAACCCCGTTCTTCCAGTAGAGTTTGTCGCGCTGCATCTGCCTCTTGTTGGTTATGATGAATTTCTCCATCAATTTCAATAATCAGACGCAGATCTAATGCGCAGAAATCAACGATATATGGACCAAAAGGGACTTGTCTTCGGAATTTAATTCCACTGCATTTCCTTGCTCTGATGGCTTTCCACAGAAACTCCTCCGCAGGAGTTGCGCGCCGCCGCAGTCTTTTTGCATACACAATTTTTTCTTCTCTCTGACTAGAGCGCCGAGAGGGTGTGTGAAACATAGCAGATCATCATATCACCTTATTTGGCTGCATGGAGCTATGATCTTAAAAATAACAACTCTTCCTCCTTCTCCCGCTCACGGGAGAAGGTGCCGCGCTCGGCGCGGCGGATGAGGGTCGAGAATGGGCCGGATCAGGGTGGAAAAATTGCAGTATGAAGCGGGCCCTCGCGGCTAGGTTGTAGAGGCGAGAGCCCGTGGTTCAAAGTCTGCAGTACTTCTTGTTTTCCCCGATGAACGGGTAACCGCTTCCACCCGAAGACGGAAGGGATACGCGCAGACCAAGTAAATAGTACCAATTTCGGTGTTTTTGTCAATTAATCCGTAAGAAATTGAAAAACGTCGCCAATTAGCGTTTTACAACCAAAAAATGGACCTTACCATGGAGGTAAGGCCCAGAGAGCGGGATTCTTTAGGAGGAATATCGCTCAAATGCTTTCTTCACAGCCTCGATTTCATCAGGGAACAGGGCGTAGATTTCCCGGTCCGTGACGCCGTATTGCTTGGAGAAGCAGGGATCCTTCAGGTTGCGCAGATGATGGTGGCGCGTGACCAGCTCGAGGCCGCCGGTGCCAGCATGGAACTGGATCACTTCCAGCAGATACGGCTCCATCTGCAGGCCGAAGGTTTGCACTTCCTGTTCCTCCGTTTGGATGGAGTGCAGGAGTTGCACGTTGCCCCGGTCGTGTTCGTGCAGGACGACGTCACGGAAGCGAATGCCAAGCTCTTCGCGCATCTCGCGCATCAGTGCGGCCAGGAAATCCTCGCCGTCTTCCAGGCCTCCGTGAGCAAGCACCTGGCAGCCGCCGGGATACGATTCCTTTTCGAGTTTGCCCTTCTTCCACTTCCACTTGCCGCGGCGCTGGAGGGCGATGTACAGCTCTCCTTCGAGCCGAACGGCGACGAGCAATCCGACGGATCGCTTCATGACGTTCTCCTTCCTTTCTGTGTGAAAAGAACGGTCTCTGATGACATCATACAATTTTTAGTGATTACATCAAGAAAATCGGATTCGTCAAAACTCCCCTTCAGAACGAGCAATCCAGCAGCTATGCTGGTATGCATCCATGAAAACTGTCGCTCAAAACCGCCGCGCGCGTTTCGATTATGAGATCACCGATACGGTGGAGGCCGGCATGGTGCTGACCGGACATGAAGTGAAATCGTGCAGGCTGGGACACGTGGATCTGCGCGGATCGTACGTCAGTTTTTGGCAGGGAAAACCGATCCTCAAGAGCGCGAAAATTATGAAATACGCGTTTGCCTCCGGTCTTGAAGGCTACGATCCGGGGCACGATCGTCCTTTGCTTCTCAAGAAAGACGAGGTTGCAAAACTCGAGGCGCTCAGTGCGGAAAAAGGGATAGCGATTATTCCGTTGGAAGTGCACGTCGGAAAATACATCAAGATAGTGCTCGGCATCGCACGCGGAAGAAAGACGGTGGATAAACGGGCAAAGATTAAAGAGAGGGATGTGGAACGGAGGATGAAGAAAGGGTTGGACGTATGAGAAGAGTCCGAAGAAGCCGAGGAGTCCGAGGATTGGAAAATTCTTCTTCGGACTCTTCGGTATCCTCGGTTTCTTCGGTATCCTCTCGCCATGTCGTTGCTACCTCCGCAAATTCGCAAAACCATCGAGGAGTTCTCCAAACTCCCCGGCATCGGGCCAAAGAGCGCGGAGCGTTTAGTGTTTCATTTGCTGCGCAGTTCGCGCGCGTCGCCGGAGGTACTCGGAAGATCGCTCCTGGATTTAAAATCCCAGCTTCGCTATTGCCGTGAATGCCAGATGGTGACTACGGAAGAAACGTGTGAATTATGTCGTGATGGTCAGCGCGATGCGTCGATGCTGCTTGTAGTGGAAGAGCCGCTCGAAGTGATTGCATTTGAAAAAACCGGATACCGCGGTTTGTATCACGTGTTGCATGGTGTCCTCTCCCCCATTGATGGCATGGGTCCGGAACAGCTGAAAATCCGCGAGCTCATTGAGCGTGCGCGCGCAGGCGGCATCCGAGAAGTAATCGTTGCGACGGATCCGGATATCGAAGGGGAAGCGACCGCGACGTATTTACGTGAGCAGCTGAAATCGGTCGTTCCCGCTGTCACACGCTTGGCACACGGATTGCCGATGGGTGCGGATATCGAATTCGCGGATCAAGTTACCTTGAAAGAAGCGATCGCGGGGAGAAGGAGTTTGTAGCTGTATAGTTACTGTATAGTTACTGTATAAATTATACATTTATACTTGTAAAACCATCCTAAAGGTGTATAATAGAGTTAAATTTATACAGTTATGCTTTACAAGCTAGAACAGCCAGACATGAAAGGCATTGAAGTAAAAGATGTTTTTTTGAAGCTATTCGAAAAGCACAATATTCAAGAATTGATCAAAAAAGTGAATGCATATGGCCCAAATGAGACTTATTTAGCTTGGATCGATTTTAAAAGAAAAGAGCATCTCGTACCCGAAGATTTTACAAAGGAAGAATTTTGGACAGCAGTCAAAATTATGAGGAAGGGTGCAGCTCAAAAAACAGAGATGCAAAATGAAGAGGGTCACAATTTTACATGGATTAAGCTTCCAAAATTAGAAAAATTCTTTCATGAAGTAGATCTAAATTCAGGTGGTACTCTCATGGTTGAACATCCGAGCGAGATAGATGAAAAATTAAAGTATAAATTGCTCATGAGAGGAATTATGGAAGAAGCAATAGCTTCGTCTCAGCTGGAAGGGGCAAACACCACTCGGGAATATGCAAAGAAATTTTTAAGAGAGCAAAGAAAGCCGAAAAATGAATCAGAAAATATGATTCTCAATAATTATTTAACGATGAAAAAGGTGGAAGAAGAAATGAAGGGCAAAAAACTAACATTTGAATCATTGATTGATATGCATGCGATGCTTACTAAGGATTTAGTAAATACTGGTAAAATTGAGCGATGGAGAACGGAAGAAGATCATATTGTCGTTATGGATCAGGCTTCTGGAATCGTATATCACACAGCTCCTCCGATGCATTTTGTTGAGCAGGAAATCAAGAAGTTGATTGCCTTCGCAAATGATGAATCTGATGAAGCCTTTATTCATCCAGTCATTAAAGCAATAATGCTACATTTTTGGATTGGATACTTACATCCATTTACAGATGGAAATGGCAGATTGGCGAGAGTGCTATTTTACTGGTATTTGCTAAGAAAAGATTATTGGGCATTTTCCTATTACCCCATATCCAAAGCAATTAGGCTCTCCCCTGTCCAATATAGAAATGCATACGTTTTTGCAGAGCAAGATGAGTTGGATCTAACGTATTTCATTGATTTTCACATGCAAAAAATAGACGTAGCAATTAAAGATTTTGAGTCTTATGTGAAAGAAAAGGCCCAGAAGAACAAGCAAATGCATGCGACTGCTGTTGATAAATTTAAACTAAACGAACGACAAATAAATCTGCTTCAATATCTTCACAAGAATGAGGATGGTGAAACATCAATTAAGATGCATATGCATATAAATCAAATCTCTAGATTAACAGCAATTCATGATCTTAAAATTTTGAAAGAGTTAGGCTTTGTCCGGAGCACAAAACGAAGTCATGCTCATTATTTTTCTGGTACGCAACAATTAGAAACATTGTTTGGCTGATTGCTTAATATTTATTTTATGCACAACGAACCCGCCCCTCCGGAGAGGGGCGGATGTGACCCTTCGAGAGTCTAGCCGATGCGTTCCTCGAGAGGCTCGAGGAGCGGCCGGTGGTATTCGCCGCTGCCCGGCAATTCCGGACAGCGGCGCTGCGGGGTCTTGCGCAACAGGGCGTACCCCGTCGCGACGACCATGCCGGTCGTCACGAACGCCGCCAGCGGCGCCAGCAGGACGAACGCGGCCAGCACCAGAACCACTGCGACCAGAGCTTTCAACATCATCAGACTCCTTTAAGGATCGAATCTACGGCGAACTACCGTAGTAATATTACTATAACATAAAATGGCAATATGAGCAATATATCCCCTGTTTCATGCGGCCAAACACAGCCTTTGTGCGGGATCGGGGTATTGTTAAAATCCCTTATTTTTGCTATACTGAATGGATTTCAACATCTTTCTTGTTATGACCCCGAAGCCAAAAACAGAAACAAAAGCAGGCAAAAACGCAAAGATTCTGATCGTGGAAGATGAGCGTCCGCTTGCCCATGCCCTCAAACTCAAAATGGATCATGAGGGCTATGAAACGTTTGTCGCTGCCACGGGAGGCGAAGGATTGAAAGAGGCACTCAGTGGAAAATACGACATGATTCTCCTCGATTTGATTCTTCCCGAAGTAGACGGCTTCACGATTTTGGAGCAACTCAAGAGCAGTAAATCGAAGCCCATCGTCATCGTGCTCTCGAACTTGGGACAGGATGAGGATCGCAAAAAAGCAGAAGAATTGGGTGCGAAAAATTATCTCGTGAAATCCAACGCGCCGCTTGCGGACATCGTGAAGGCGGTCAAAGAACTTCTCTAAAAACTACTCACTACAAACTACCAACTCAGCCCATGGCCTTAACCGATGCAGATCTTAAAAAGGCGCTTCTGGAACTGAATTACGTCAGTGAGGAAGATTGCAAACTGGCTGAAGCTCACTGCAAGGCGCATAACGTGAGCCTGAAGGATGCGTTGTTCGAACTTGAACTGCTCAATCAAGATTTGTACGAGAGTGCAATCGCGGAACACTACCACTTGCCGTATTTCAACATCGAGTCCAAGCCGCCTTCCGCGCAGCTCGTGGCATTGCTGCCGGAAGATATCGCGCGAACGTATTCCGCTTTGGTCGTCAGTCAGACCGATGCGGGGGTGACAGTCGCGACATCCGATCCGGGGAATAAGAATTTGGAGGATGCGATCCGCAAGAACCTGGGGCAGGCGGTCGCGCTCTTCCCGGAATCCGAAGAATCCGCCGTCAAAAAAACGAGCCGCAAAACGGCCGCGCGCGGATTTTTCGCTAAAAAGAAAACGGAAGATCGTCAGGAATACAAAGGAAAAATCGAGTTCGTGTACGCTTCCAAGAAAGGCATCGAATCCTTCTTCAGTCACTATCGCAAGCCGCTTGCCACGCGCTTCCAGCAAATCATCGAAGCGCAGCACAAAGTCGCCCCGGAAATTTTGGAACAAATTTTCACCGATGCCATCGCATTGAGAGCGTCGGACATTCACTTCGAGCCGCAAGAAAAGGAGGTGCTCGTTCGTTTCCGCGTGGATGGCGTGCTCCATGAAGCCGGCCGCATTCCAAAGGAATATTTCGAGGGCGTGGTAAACCGCGTGAAGATTGCGAGCAACATGAAAATTGACGAACACTTCTGCGCGCAGGACGGCGCGATCCGCTACGAACTCCCCAACGGCAACACCATGGACATTCGTGTCTCGATCGTACCCGTCGTCGACGGTGAAAAAATCGTGATGCGTCTGCTTTCCGAATACGTGCGTACGCTGACACTGACCGATCTCGGCTTCTCCGATAAAAACCGCCAAATTCTCGAGCGCGCGAGCTACAAGCCGTTCGGTATGATCCTGACCTGCGGCCCGACGGGTTCGGGAAAATCCACCACGCTGTACGCCTTGATGAAAATCCGCAATCACGAGGACGTGAACATCTCGACGATCGAAGATCCTGTCGAATATAAAGTTCCGGGAATCAATCACATCCAGGTGAATCCGGAAGCGGAATTGACATTCGCAAAAGGACTGCGCGCCCTCATGCGCCAGGACCCGAACATCATTCTCGTCGGTGAAATCCGCGACGGCGAAACCGCGAGTATCGCCGTGAACGCCGCGCTTACGGGACACTTGATGTTCTCAACACTGCACGCGAACGATGCCGGTACCTCGATCCCTCGTTTGCTCGAAATGGGAGTCGAACCGTTCTTGCTTGCTTCCACGCTCGAAGTCGTCATCTCACAGCGGCTTTTGCGTCGCATTTGTCCGCGCTGCCGTTACAGCTACAGCGCCACGCCGGCGGAAATCGAAAAAATCTTCCCAGGGCTCTCCCGTTACTTCCCTAAGAAAGACGGCCCGATCCTTCTTTATAAAGGAAAGGGATGTGAAGCGTGCGGCGGCATCGGATACTCGGGCCGTATGGGTATTCATGAACTGCTGGAGATTACGCCGGAAATCGAGAAGCTCATCATCTCGCGCGCCACCAGCGCCGATATCATTACTGAGGCGCGCAAACAGGGTATGAAGCTGCTCTTTGAAGACGGATTCGAAAAAATGAAAGCCGGTGTCACGACGCTTGAAGAATTGATTCGCGTCGCAAATCCTCCGGACATGTTCCTGCACGCCCATGAAAAAGAACAGTAAAACGCCGGCCAAAGCCGAGGAGCCGGTCGCTCCCGAGCCCGAGGCGCAGGGAAAAATTCTGCCACCCGATGCTCCGAAGAAGCCATCTCAGCCTGCCATGACGCCGCAGGAGGCACCTGCTGTCGTGGCCACTGCTGTGCCAGTGGAATCTGCACCGAAGAAAAAGATCGTTATCAATAAATCACCGAGCAAACTGGCGGCGTTCCTCGCATCATTCAAGAATATTGGTTTGGGCAAGGATCGCGAACAGTTTGTGCAGAATCTCGGCACGATGCTTGGTGCGGGGTTGTCCTTGATCGATTCGATGAGAACACTGCAAAAAGAAACAAGAACCAAGCCGATGAAAAAACTGATTCAGCGAATGATTGATGCGGTGGAAAACGGATATCCGCTTTGGCGGGCGATGGAGCAGGAATCGTTTTTCTCGCCACATGCGCTCGCGCTCGTGCGTATCGGCGAAGAAGCGGGGAACTTGGCGGAGAACGTCGAGTATTTGGCGCTCCAAGAGGAAAAAGATCATGCGTTGCGATCGAAAGTGAAAATGGCCATGATTTATCCGAGCATCGTGATGATTCTGATGTTCGTCGTCGTCGTGGGTCTTGGCATGTTCGTGCTGCCGCAATTGCTCGGCGTGCTAACATCCTTGAACGTGCCGCTGCCGTTTGCGACGCGCATGATCATTCTCTTCACGAATCTCTTCTCCACGTATGGCTACATCTTCATTCCGTCGATGATCGCTTTGTTCGTGGGTGTTACGTTGCTCTCGAAATTCACGAATTTCTGCATTGTCACGCAGTGGGTGATGTTTCGCATCCCGGGCATTGGGCAGCTTGCGCGCGAGGCGACGATCGCGCGCTTCGGCGTGATTCTCGGAGGATTGCTCAAGGCGGGCGTTCCCGTGGTGGAAGCGATGCAATCGCTCGTGCATGTGACGCCGATCATGGCGTATCGCAAGTTGTACGCCAAAATGCTGGAGCACATTCAGCTCGGTGATTCGTTTGCCAAGAGTTTCACGCTGATCAAGCGCAGCGAAAAATTATTGCCGCCTTCCGTGCAACAGCTAGTGATTACGGGAGAAAGATCGGGCGCGCTGGCGGAAATCACGCTCAAGATTGCCGATATCTACGACAAGAAGGCGACCGATACCGCACAGAAACTTCCGTTGATTTTGGAGCCGATGCTGCTTCTTTTTATCGGTGCGCTCGTGGGGACCATCGCGTTTGCGATCATCGTTCCGATTTATAGTATCGTCGGAAACGTCGGGCACTGATCCGTGCGACTAGTCAATCATTTTTTACATGCATCGCTCGTTGTTCTCTCTCCTCGGGGTACAATCGGCGCATTATGAAGCGCGCCGCCTTTACTGTCATTGAAATCCTCTTGGTCATTGCGATTTTTGCCACATTGCTCATGGTGATGGCTCCGCTCTACCATGAGTATCAAGTTCGTAGCGATCTCAACCTCGCCACGGAACAAGCGACCCAAGGGCTGACGCGCGCAAAAATCCTTTCTCAATCCGGTAAGCAAGACGAAAATTGGGGGTTCTATGTGCCGAACGGTACGCTCTACAAAGGCAAGAGTTATCTTGAGCGGGACCCGCAGTACGATGAGGTCTACCCGATGCCGTCGACCATCACGACAACCGGATTGCTGGAAGTCGATTATTCCAAGGTGGAAGGAGCGCCGAGTGCCACGGGAAGCATCACACTGACGTCGCTGACCGGGGATCAGCGGAGCATTTTGATTACAGTGGAAAAGTCGGGCGTGGTGGTGAATTCCACGGATGTCATTACTGTTTGTCATAAACCCAGCGGAAGCAATCCCCATACACTGACGATCTCCGATAATGCCTGGCCTGCACATCAATCGCATGGCGATACGCTTGGCAACTGTCCTGGCGGATCAAGTGCCGCTTCAAGCGTGGCGTCATCAAGCGCCGTGTCGAGTTCTGCGGCCTCATCGGCGGCAAGCAGCGCCGCAAGCAGTGCAGCACCTTCCTGTGAAAATCTGATTCACGTCGATGCTGACAAAACCATCACCACGACGGCCACTGCGAACGTGAAGTTTAAAGTGATTGGCAGTCAAATCACGTACGGCGCGGGCGGTCCTGATATCAATGTGTATGCGTCGTACAAGAAGACAATGAACGGATCATCGTATACGAATCTTTTTGGCGGCAACGATATCGACGGGGGTGAAACACAGACTGTTTCCAATTTGGCGGCCAATTCAAAAGTGATTACGAAGATTCGCGGGTACTACAAAAAGAACGGCTGGCTGACATTCGATCAATCGTACATCAGCAACGATCAAAGCGGACATTTCCTGACATTGCGCGACGGAGATTCCTTGCCGAACTATCCTGCATTCAGCAATCAACAGAGTCTCAAGGCCTATTTACAGCCGTACATCGATGTGAATAACAAGGTGCAGATCGGAGAATATGAAATTCTCTACTTGGTCGAGCTTGGTTCGATCGGTAATCCCATGCCGGCGTCCGCCGATTTCCAAGATGCCGTCCTGCTCCTCACCTTCACGCAGGTCGGCACTTGCTCGTGATTAAAGCATGAACTGGTTTCATCGCCGCCAACGGCAACATCGCGGTTTCCTGCTGCTGGAAGTCTTGCTCGGAATCAGCGTCTTCTCGCTCTTCATGTTTGCGGTGGGGTTAGTGATGATTTCGGGGCAGGAGAATTCGATTTTAGGAGGAGACCGCATACGATCCTCCTATCTTGCGGAGCGTTCGATCGAAGGTGTCCGTTCAATGCGTGACACATCGTTTTCCAGTGTCGCAACCGGTCAGCACGGCGTGACGATTAATGCCGCGGGAGCATGGATTTTCAGTGGATCACTGACGGTCAGCACCGGCAGTTACACGACATGGGTGTACATCACATCCGCTTCAACGGGCTTGCTCGTGAATGCGCGCAGCATGTGGCAACACGGCTACCAGCATTCTGGGAGTATCCTGATTTCCACCGAACTGGCGGATTGGCGCAGTTCCCGGCAAGTTGGCAACTGGAGTTCAGTGACCGTGGAAGGAAGTGTGACAGAGGCCGGAACGCCGAATTTCAGCAACGTGTACGTCACGGGAAATTATGCGTTGATTGCCGGCGACATAGCCGGAGGAGGCAATGGATTATACGTCTACGATGTATCGGATCTCACCAATCCGGTCCGTGTGAATCCTTCGCTGAACGTGGGATATTCCGTGTATCAACTCGCGGTGCGCGGCAAGCGTCTCTACATGTTGACCGATGACGCGAATGGAGAATTAAAAGTGTACAACATCGGATCGCTGCCGACCGTGTCGCTCGTCACGAGCTATGATCTTCCGGGAACCGCTCGCGGGCGTACGTTGCGTGCGTGGGGAGCCTCCCTCTTTGTCGGCGCGACGTACAGCGCGACGCCCGGCGAAAAAGAAATCCATTGGTTCGATATCAGTAACAGCGGGTCGATCGTACTGCGCAGCACATTGGATGATACCGCGAACATCGCCGATCTCGGCCTTACCGGAACGTCCGCATATCTTGCCAGCGCGGATGACACGGGTGAATTACGTGTCGTCACCGTTTTTAGTTCGGGCAGTATGAGATTTGCGACCGGTTCCAATATCAGCGGCACGGAAGACGGACTGGCGATTGCGCTTCATGGCACATCCGCTTTACTTGGGCGTCAGCGTGGCACCGGCATTCAAGAACTGGTCATGCTGCGCATTCCGGAATCGGGCGGCCCGGCGGCGCCGTCCGGTCCGTGGTATCGCGAAACCAGCGGCAGCGTGGTGGGAGTCACATCCGATTCCACGGGGTGTTACGCATTCGCCGCGACGCGGCAAAAATGGAAAGCGTTCCAGGTCATGAAAATGAACGATGCCTCTCTCACGGAACTCGCGTCCTATACCCTCTCCTCAAATGCGGGAAAGCATTTATTCTACAGCACCGTGAAGGACAGGATATTCTTTCTCTCCGATAACACGCTTTACATTTTCAAACCCGGTGCCGGTACCGGTTCTTGCTGATGCGCCAGTTCTCCTCCCGTCCCGGCTATATTTTCCTCCTGAGCGTGCTGTCGATCGGAGCGATCGCCTCTGCCACGACGATCTCCATGATCCTGCTCGGTCTTGCCGCTCAGCAGAATGGCGCGACAGTGGTGGAGACCACGCAGGCGTGGGAATACGCGCAGTCATGCGTGGAGCGTTCGCTGCACAGTCTGCGCCAGGACCCTTCTTACATCGGTGAGCAGACCATTACGTTTGCACGTGGCACGTGTCAGATTTATTCCATCGGAGGAGCGGAAAATGTGGAGCGTACGATTTGCGTGCTGGGAAGGAGCGGCGACAGCGTGCGTCGTGTGGAAGTAAAGGTGAAGCGCTTACTGCCGATAACCATGATTGATACCTGGCGTGAAACCGATGCATTCACCCTCTGTTCATGAACTATCATGTTCATCGCACCGGCACGACGCTTGTTGAATTGTTGTTATTCATCGCGATCTTGAGTCTTGTCGTGGCGATCATCTTGCCGGTGCTCTTCATGTCGACGGAGAATCGTCTCTTGCAACAGACCGTCGCTACCGTAGAAGAAAACGGCGGCCAGATGATGCAAAATATTGCACTCCGTATCCGCCAAGCCGAGCGTGTGCTTAGTCCAGCACGCGGAGCGACCGGAGCGGTACTTGCGCTGCAAACCGGATCGGGCGTCACCAATCCGATCATTATCGGCATACAGAGCGGTTCGCTCGTGATTGTCCGTCATTCCACGCAGCAGATCGTCAGCTCATCGCAAATCGCGGTATTGGATTTCGTCGTGCGCAATACCTCCGCGTCGGATACGCGTCAGAGCGTGCAAGTTTCCTTCAAAGTGTCACGCACGATTCGCCTGCAGCAACCGCACAGTTACAATCGTGTATTTGAAGGAGCGTTCAATTTGTTGCCGGATGATGTTGTGACAGGAGACAGCTGCGGCTGCTCCGCGCCGGCATGTGTCGCTGGCGGAACGTATCAATGGGAAGTGTGCGAAGCGGGTGCTTGCCTTCTGGCATCAACTGATTTGCAATGTCCATAAAGTGCTGCAAGATGTCATGTTGTGCTGACGCGTCAAGATAAAAAATCGAAGCGAGAATATCGAGTGGTTATAATGCCAGAGCGCATCTGAACGTTTTTGTTCTCGCTTCTTCTCTTCCCTCTTTTACTTTTATGAGTAACTCAATGCATTCGAGGCAGCACAAGGGTTTCACCCTCATCGAACTGCTCCTCGTCATCGGTATCATCGCCATCTTGGCAG
>CAYUWH010000001.1:52301-54045 GCA_964448615.1 uncultured Candidatus Peribacteria bacterium | reverse complement strand
ACCGGCCCCGCTGCGCACTTCCATCCGTTGGAAGGCATCGCGCCATATGCTCCTGTTGGCGTTCATCATGATCCTGGGACTTTCATTCGTTTCCATTCTCTTCTTACAGACGGTTTTAGAACGGGAAGTGCTGCTGCGAGAAGAAACGATCGCTGAAGCGAATGCGCTCTCGCTTGAGCGAGGTGACGGTCTGTTGACGAACAACCTTGTGTCTCTTGGTGAGACGGCTCGCATGTCCCTTGTAGAAGAGCCCCACGCGATCCTTTCTAACAGGGCGTTGCTCAGCGTCTCGCGCTGGATCGAGTCGCGCAATATGCACCTGGTGGTGCAAGTCAATCGTGCTGAGGCACTCGCGAGTGCTTCTCTGCTCACGTACATGCTGATAGCAGTCGGTGTCGGCTTGCTTCTTTTGACGCTGGTCATCGCATTCGTACTTTCACGGGAATTGACGCATCCATTGCGGCAGCTTGCGCAGAAAATCAGCGGCTTGAAACCGGGTTCGTGGGGAACATCGCGGACGATTCACACGGGAGATGAAGTGGAATTGCTCGACGTACGACTTGGAGAAATGGGGAACCGTTTGCAGCGTTTGTATGAACACTTGGAAGAAGAAGTCGGTGCGCGCACCAAAGAACTCAAGCAGCAATATGCGTTTGATCGAGCAGTGCTTGAAGGCATCCAGCATGGCGTAGTAACCGTCGATTTGAACGGGCGCGTGTCAGGTGCCAACAGCGCGGCGCTCTCATTGTTGGGCATGCGGGAAGAGGATCTTCTGACACAGCGTATCGAAGATGCTGTACCTATCTATCGCTTGGGTATCAACGATCCGATCAATCCACATCCCGTACGCCGTTGCTTGAAGGAGCGCAAAGTGTTCCGTCCGAGTCCTGGAACGTTCCACAACATCAAATGCAAGGACGGCACATTGCTGCCGACGATGTTCCTTGTCTCTCCCCTGCTCCAGGGAAGGCGTTGCTTCGGAACGGTCCTCGTATTCCAGGATGTTCGCGACGAGCGTCATATGGAAGAATTGAAATCCGAATTCATTACGTTGGCATCGCATCAGCTGCGTACGCCGCTTTCCATACTGCGGTGGCATATGGATCTGCTCAAAGAAGAAGATCATTTGAATGCGACACAAACGGCATCCGTCGAGGAAATGCGTCTGGCCACGGACCGCATGACGAACTTGCTCAATGCGCTCTTGCAAGTGGCGCAACTCGAAGGTGATGGTATCAAGCCGAAGCTGCATCCCGTCGATATGCTCGCGTTCATCCGCACGGCTGCGCAGGAAGTGGAAACAGTCGCCAAACGTGCCGAGATTAAGTTTTTGTTATTGGCCCCCAAGCAAAAAATAAGCGCGATGACGGATACCGTCTTGCTGAGCATTGCGTTGCAGAATCTTTTGACCAATGCGGTGAAATATTCACAGAAAGGAGGTCAGGTAACATTGGGTCTTAAGCGCACGCGCCGTGCGATTGAGATCACGGTGGAGGACAGCGGGCTCGGCGTGCCCGCGAAAGATCAGCGGCATCTTTTTGAAAAATTCTTCCGTGCAGCCAACGTCAAAAAGGTCGATACGGACGGCAGCGGACTCGGGCTCTATATCAGCAAGATGATTATCGAAAGTCTCGGTGGTGCGATCTCCATGAATAGCAATGAAGGCAAAGGCAGTATCTTCACCATTTTGTTACCGCTGAACCCGAAGGAGGAGTAAGAGGGATGGAGCCGCCTGGGAGGATTG
>CAYUWH010000001.1:22197-52201 GCA_964448615.1 uncultured Candidatus Peribacteria bacterium | reverse complement strand
GTGGCATTGGGGCTCGCGCTTGCGTATTACCTGCGTTTGCACAACATGGACTTGATTCCGGGAGTGCAGCTCTTGGAGCCGCCGGTATCGCTCCCCATCTTCCCGGCGTACACCCGGGAATTCATGGTGCCGGGCATTGGAATTTTTCTGGTGACGGCATTCTTCCTGCGGCTGTACACCTTTCAAGTGACTAAGAGCGCGTGGCGCGAAATCGGAGGGGCCATTCTCGCGGCGCTTGTCTGGTTGGTTGCGGTGATGGGCTGGTACTTCTTGTTGCGTAAACAGCTCTTCTATTCGCGTATTTTGCTCCTGCATTCCACGTTCTTCATCGCGCTGTTTGTGGTTGTCTCGCGTTCGTTTCTCACGCTTTTTTATCGTATCCTGCTGCGTATGGGACACGGTGTACGATGGGTGGTGTCCGTCGGTGTGTATCCGTTGCCTGCGACGGTGGACGACGCGTTGGTGCACGATCCGTGCTATCGCTACATCGGGCATATGAAGAGTCTCGCGGATCTCAAGCGCCAGCAAGCGCGGTTACCGCTGGATTTGGTGCTACAGACCGATCCCAATCCTTCGAGCGAAGATACAACGAGCGTCATCGAATACTGCCGCTCCGAACATATCGGCTATGCATTCTTGCCGCCGGTGCTCGCGGATGTACCGCATCAATTGCGCGTGGAGAAAATCGGATTGCTGCCGATGATGCGTTTCCAGCCCACGCCATTGGATGGATGGGGACGCGTCATCAAGAGTGCGCTCGATTTTGTGGCGGGACTTATCTTATTGATCATTGCGTTGCCGTTGTTCCTTTGTATTGCGATTGCGATTCTCATTGAGAGTGGCTGGCCCATTCTCTACGTGTCGCGGCGCATCGGGGACTTTGGCAGAAGAAATGTCCCCGTCCTGAAGTTCCGCTCAATGGTGAAAGATGCCGACGCCAAGAAGGCGGAATTGCTCGCGATGAATCACCGTACAGATGGGCCGCTCTTCAAGATCAAAGGCGATCCGCGCATCACGCGTGTCGGGGCGTTCCTTCGCCGTTTCTCGTTGGATGAGCTTCCACAGCTCTTCAATGTCGTCGCGGGCCATATGTCGCTCGTCGGTCCGCGTCCGCATCTGCCTGATGAAGTACGGCGGTACACCCCCTATCAACGCCGGGTGTTTGCGGTGCGTCCAGGCGTCACGGGACTCGCTCAGGTGTCCGGCAGATCGGACTTGAAGTTCGAGGAAGAAGTAAAGTTAGATTTACAATACATCGAGGAGTGGTCGATCCTGCTGGATCTTTGGATTCTGTGGAGGACGTTGATTGTGGTGTTTGGGAGGAAGGGGGCTGATTGAACGGCGTGTACTGGTATACTGGTTACTCGTATACTCGTGCATGTCATTCACGAGTAACCAGTATACGAGTATTCGAGTAACGATTACACTCCCCCCATGTCCACCAGCCTCGCACACAGCCGTTCCCTTTGGATCTTCTTCGGCGTCATCTTCGTCCTGCTCTTCCTGCAAGCGCTCTTTCCGCGCCAGGTTGTTCCGTACGATCCTGAGCAAATGGCGGAAGGCGACTGTGAAGGTACGCCCATCTCCGTGCCGTACGAATATACGGGAAACGTCATTGATCCGTGGTCATGCCAGGTGCAATGCCAAGACAAAAAGCAACACTACTTGGTGTACACCAACGGAATCGGCACGCAGTGTGAACCACTGCCGGGTTGTAACGACTGGGGCGAGGATCGCGGGGTCACTTGCAAAGTGCCGGGTGCTGCGTTGAAGAGTCCGGTGTCTCAACCAGTGAGTAGTAAGTAGTTTGTAGTGAGTAGTCTCTAGATAAAATTTGCCATGAGGTAATACGAAAAAACTACTCACTACTCACTAAAACAGGCTTGGTTGCACAGGTTCCTTTTTCTCCTGTTTCTTCGGCGGTTCTCCCGAACCAAACCGTTCGATATACGATCGCAACTGACGGCCGTACTCTTTTTCGTGGATGCGTTTATCAAGGACTACAAGATCTCCCTGCTCTTTGCGGTGCCGACAGAAGGTGCGGATCAGACGGAACAAGCGATACTCCACCCGCGGCATCGCATATTCACTAAATGAATTACGATAGTGATCTTTGCGCTTCTGCATGAGGGGCTGACCGGGGTGATCGAACGGAAGTGTGTCGAGGATCAGGCGGTCGAGCGTTCCTAGCGGAAGATCAGTCCCTTCATACGTCCACGGCGTGAGCAGCCAGACGGCGGGTTCGGCGGCCGCGATAAATTCCGCTTCCATGCGGTTTTGTCCGCCGCTCAAGCCCTGGCAAATCATCGTCACGCCGTTCGCTTCCACTGCTTCGGCAAACTCCACATAGTACTGTTCGATGAGTCGCTTGCTTCCAAGTAAGATCATCGTTTTTCCTGCAGGCGGATTGCGCAGAATCTCGCGCACGTTTCCCTGTTCCGGGAATGATGATGCAATCTGACACTGCGAAGCCTGCGGACTTTTGGTCACCGTGCGCGCGCGCTTGGGAGGAATGGTTTCGGGGAAGGATTTGTCGCAACCAAGCGGCGAGAGCAGCGTGACAGGGAAGCGAGAGTAAAGCGTGTCATCGAGCAGTTGATCGATGCGCTCGGGCATCGCATGCAGCGAGATGCTGCCATTCTGTCTCAACTCGATCCACATCACATGCGTCTTCACATTCTCCTTCTGAAACATCGGCAATGTGCTTTCCAATTGCCTGCGCGTTTGTTCCGGCAAATCGGTTCTCGTTAACTGGTCTGCCACCTGATCGCGAATGCCGCGCGTCTCCGGGCGGTCCATATCGGCTTCTGTCAGGAAATGCTGATCTTCATTCGCCCGGACTTTCTCGGCCCAAAGATTCAAAATATCAGTCGTGCGCATGAGCGCTTCATCTCCTTGTGCGGCTGCGCGTAAATCATCGAGCGAACACTCGGCGCCGAAGGCCTTCGTCGCGGTGTCCTCCAGCATGGAGGCATCATCAAGAATGATATGGTTCGCGGCGATCGTCTCTCCATGTTTCAACAACGAGAACAATTGTCGCTGGTCGAGCAGATACACGTTCGCCTTTGCGGAAAATTGCGTCACATAGTGTTCCGATGTGTTTGTGCACGCGAGCTTGCCGTTCCACACATCTTTCTCGCCGCCGTGCAGCGCAAGATCATGGCGCGTGCGCGGCGAGAACCACTGTAACTTGAGCGAGAGCAGTGCTTCATCAATCGTATAGGTTTCCTGTGCGATCATTCGCTGCGCTGCACCGGTATCCAGCAATTGAAACGGAGGATGGAGGACTTGGAGGCCTTCGGGCAGTGCGAGCATGCGCATCGCGTGATCAAGGTTCTTCACGGCGATCCAGTGCTTGGCGGAGGTATCCTTCGCGCAGGCATTCACAACAGCCTGCAGATGCCCCGGCGCGAGTGCTTCTTCTTGAATATGCACCGTTCCGATTGGCGGGACAGGAAGCGGCAAGGATGCATCAGACCTCTCTTGCTCTGTGCGTGCACGCACGGTCATCCACGAAGGTCGATCTTTCGATCCTGTATCTTCAATCGCTTGAAACAGCGCGGCATACCCCGGTGACGATTTTCCCATCACCACCTTTGCGTGTTGCAGCAGATCCGACGGAAGATCCGAGAGACGCTCCCAAATCTTCACGAACAATTCATAAGTCGCTTTTACATCGCCAAGTGCGCGGTGCACGGGCGCATGATCGAGGTCCAGCACGCGGCTCAAATAGCCGAGTGAATAACTGCGAAGCTCCGGAAACACGAGCGAAGCCAGGAGCGAAGTATCCACCCACGGACGTTCACTGAGATCGATCCCCTCTCCTTTCAGCATGCCGATATCGAATGCCAGGTTTTGTCCGACGATCATGGTGTTTGGTCCGATGTGTTCCAGAATTTCCTCTCTCTTCTCGGCGCACGTGGGCTTTCCTTTGATGTCTTCATTCTTGATGCGCGTGAGGACTTGAATGTGTGCGGGAATTTCTTCCGCGACAGAAAGCAGATGTTCGTAGCTATCGACCACCTTCCCGCCTTCGATGCGCATCGAGGCGAATTCAATCACGTGATTCACCCGCGGGGTGAACCCCGTGGTCTCGGTATCTAAGACAGTGAAGGCAAAAGGAGGGAGTCGCACGGAGGGATGGTAGCGGGTTTCTTCTTTTAAGAAAGCCCTGTAGCGATCCGAAGAATCTACTACAGGGTGCTTTCTGAAATTCAATAATTACGCTGCCTGTGCCCCTTCGCCTGCGACAGGCTGATCTTTGTCTGGTGAGAGCGAGCCCTCTTCCGAAGCAACTTCGGTCTGAGGAATTACTTCTACTTTTGCCTGATCCTCAGCGGCAGCCTCTGCGGGAGTTTCCCCCTTCGCCTCTGAGGCTTCGGGGGACAGGTCTGCCATCAACGAAGGATCATTGCGCAGTTCCGCGAGCTTGGCCTTGAAGGCAGGGAGCTCTTCGTAGTTATACATATCGAGCTCAAAGCCCGTGAGTTCCGTTGCGAGGCGGATGTTCTGGCCCTTCTTGCCGATCGCCATCGGGCGCTGTGCTTCTTCCACGAACACGGCGGCGCGCTTCTTGATGCGGCGGCCCATCTCATCAACTTGCTCTTTATCATTCACGATGATGACGGCGGAGATCGCAGCCGGCTGAAGGGCGGTCGAGATCAGTTTGATCGCGTCGTCGTTCCACTCAAGCATGTCCACGCGCTCGCCGTTGATTTCTTCCATCACGGCTTGGATGCGCACGCCTTTTTGTCCGACACAGGCGCCGATCGGATCGATGCGGGGATCTTTGCTGAAGACAGCGACCTTGCTGCGGAATCCTGCATCACGCGCGATGCCGCGGATTTCCACGTCACCGTTGCGCACTTCCGGAATTTCCAATTCCAAGAGTTTGCGGACGACGTTCGAGTGCGTGCGGGAGATTTTCAACTGAGGTCCCTTGCCCGTCATTTCCACTTTTTCCAAGTACACGCGAATGCGCTTACCGGTGTAGTAGTGTTCGCCGGGAATCTGCTCTCTCCAGGGCAGCGAGACCGTCATTCCTTCGATTTCGAGCGTGACCCAGTTCGGATCCGTTTTCGTGACGTTTGCGGTCAACAGTTCGCCTTCGCGATCTTTGAATTTCTCAAAGAGACTCATGCGTTCGGCTTCCTGCAGCTTCTGCAAGATCACCTGCTTCGCAGCTTGCGCGGCGATGCGGCCGTAGCCTTCCGGCGTCACATCGATTTCGATTTCATCTCCCACTTCCACGTCGCGCTTGATCTTCTTGGCATCGTCGAAGTGCATTTCGAAGTTCTCGTTCTCGACTTCTTCCACCACTTCCTTCACCACCAAAATGCGCGGCATATCTTCGCCTTCCGGAAGGTCGACGCGGATTTCCTGCTCTTTGTTACCATAATCTTTGCGATACGCGGTGGCGATCGCCTGTTTTACGGCTTCGATGACCTGGTCCGGGCTGACGTTCTTCTCGGAACAGATTTGGTTGATGGCGGCAATGAATGATGCGCGCATAGGAATGGGGGTGAATAGTGCCGAGGAAATCCACCGTTCCATTCTCTTATGGAACAGTGCAAATACTCAGCGTCTAGTAATGTTAACGCCAGTATACCTCATTTTAGGCTGGAGGCAAGGGAAAGACGATAAAACCCCTCTCGCGTGGAGAGGGGGGCGGTCCATCAAGAGATCCGTACGAGTTGCCATCCGTTAGTCCAGGGATAACTCAACCACTGCGACTCGTCTTCGAGAACAATGAGCAGCTCCGGCAGGGCGTTTTTCTCGTGAAGCCATGAAAGCCTCTCGATGCGAAATCCACAGCGGACATACTCCGCAAGGTCCCAGGTGTCATGCACGAACTGATACATGTACACGATGGGACTGGATTTCTTTTCGACCACTGCCACGTAGTTGCCATCATCGGAAATCGACACGAGCGCAGGAGGTGCGAAGAACGGGAGGGGTGAGCGCTGACAACCGGCCACCGTTACATAGATGAAGCGTTGCCTCTGAAGAGTGGCGCTCGAACCGTCCCTTCGGGAGCGGATCAGCACAGCGACCTCGGGGAAGGGGGGTGGAAAGGACCGATTCCTTCACCCTACTCGCTTTTGGTTGCTTCTCAAACCCTCCCAGCGTCCGCAATCCCACGAAGGAAAGCGCGAGCATGTTGTCCTCGCAACGTCGGCAGCAGTGCGAGCACTTGATAGGCGATATGTTTCCAGCCGTGCGGAAGCCGATCGAGTTGCGGCGCGATTTTTTTCAAATGCACCGCAGAACGCCCGAGTATCTCCATGCGCTTCAGGGAATCTTCCAATGTGAGCGGATGATGATGCCAGGCTCTCGCATCGGGTTCGTAGAAAAGAGAAACACCTGCATCGCGCAATCTCATTCCCCACTCGATATCTTCCCAGCCATAGAGCGACACATCTTCGCGGAAGGGAATTTTTTTTGCGATCTCGGTCGGGAGACTGATGTGGCTCGTGTAGGTGAATCGATGCTGCATCTCCTTGGGAATAACGGCATGACGATACGGTTCGAGCAATGGATACCCGAATTGCCAGCCTGTTTCTTCCAGCCATTTCATGACCGGGGTTATTGCTAATGATGGGTCCCAGGTGGTGAAGCCGAGGATGGCGGTGCGATCTTTTTGCAACGGCGACGACGGCGTCGCCGTTGCGCAAGCAGTGATATGCTTTGCACAAGCATCTGACGCAAGAAAAATGTCATCACCAATAAAGAGGATGCGTTCTGCTTTTGCTCTCTCGACTCCTCTATTCCGCGCGATCCCCTGTTGACTCTTCGGAATCTCAATGAAGTGAGTAGTGAGTAGTTTGTAGTGAGTGGTGTCTTCAAATAATGTTGCCGTGTCAGGATCGTGCCCATCGCTGACCACAATCACTTCCAATTCCTTCGCGATCGTCTGCTTCTCCAAATACTCCAGGCATTGCCGGAGGAGCCCCGCACGTTTGTGCGTGGGAATGACGACGGAGAGGAGTGGCTTCGCCATGCAGAGAGTGTACAGTATCCCCCATGGCAGCATTGAACCTCCTTCCCGTGATTCCTTTTGAACAGAGCCCTTCGATGTGCGGTCCTGCGTGCTTGAAAATGGTGTTGGAATTTTTGGGAGAAGAACACAGCGAGCGTTCGCTGGGGAAGCTGGCGGGCACGACGAAGAAAGATGGCACACCCGGTGAAGGGTTGGTGAAAGCGGCAAAAAAACTCGGCTTCCGCGCGAAGATCAAAGATCACGCCACTCCCGCGGATGTGCGAAAATATGTGACGGGCAAAAAAATTCCCGTGATCATCGATTGGTTTTACCAGGATTGCGGACATTACTCGGTGGTGGTGGGGGCGGATAAGACGCATCTTCAATATATCGATCCGGTGGATGGCAAAATTCATGCCATGAGCTGGAAGCACTTCATGACGATTTGGTTTGATTTCAATGGACCGTATCCGCGGAGAGAAAAGGACATGATTTTGCAGAGAATCATTGTTATAGAGCGCTGAAACGCCCTCATCCCCCGCTGTGGCGGGACCTTCTCCCGTGATCGGGAGAAGGAGGAATGGAATTAGAAATTTTATTATGTATAGGACAAAATCTCCTTCTCCCACTCATGGGAGAAGGTGGCCCCTCAGGGCCGGATGAGGGTTAAAAGGCAAAATTCCGCTACATACGCATTACTTGCAAAATAACTACAAATTTATTATAATAACCTTAGAAAACCTGCAATCGCGGGTTGTTCATTCCCACGGCGACCAATTAAAGGGAGAAGTCATGGTCGCAACGAACGGGATGGTCGAGGTCGAGTTCCGCCTGCGTAAGAGCTGGCGGGATCAGGCGCTCGTCAAGGGGCTGGCCGCCGCGGTTGGCGGGAGCTGTGCTCGCAAGGGTTACTGGGCCAGCGGCGAGCGGCGAATCCGGGCGAGCCTGCCTGCCGAGGCTGTTCACGGTGTCCGCCAGGTCTGCTCGGACGCGGAGGACGTCACCCTGCTCGAGAAGACGGTGCGGGTCGTTTGCATCGTGCGCGCCGACACCGTGGAGACGATCCGCTCCATGATGGCGTACTTCGCCGGGCAGGAGCCGCTGGAAGAGGCCGGCGAATACGATGGGATGCCGTGTTATCGCCTCGAAGTCACCATGCCGCTGGCAAATGTGACACTGTTCGCACTCAGCGCCCACAACACCGCGGTGGTGAAGCAACTGTGCGCCGCCTAAAAAGGCGCACCCGGGTCGGAGACAACTGTCTCCGGCCCATTTCAATATGGTACCGTGTCCCGGTGAAGATCCTCTACATCGACATCGCCAGCAAAAACGGAACCCTCGCCTGCGTTACACCGGAGCGCGTTGTGGCATTGCGAACGATTGATACAAAAATCAGCGATGCAGAATTGCCGGCATTGCTCGAGTCGATATGGAAAGAAGCGGGATGGGCTCCGAAAGACCTTACGCATATCGCGTGCGCCATCGGTCCCGGTGGATTCATGAGTTTGCGTGTGGGTGTTTCCACCGCGAATGCCTTGGCGTGGGCGCTCGGGATTCCTTCCTGTGGGATCCATCTTTCCGATCTTTACCTGGCACGTACCACTACTCACTACTCACTACAAACTACTCAGTTCGTCTGGATCCATTCCACCAAACGTGCCGAGGTATTTATGCAATTACCCGGCGAGGAACCGATGCATGCCACCATCGAAGATGCCGTCAAAAAAATGCCCAACAACGCGCAATGGATTGGGGAATTAATGCCGGAACACGTCGAATTGTTTGCAAATGCCGGACACAAAGCCGCGACATTGTGTCCTCTTGAAGAAATTCTCCCCGAATTCCTCGCATCGCAATCCTACGAACGGCAAACCCTAATGCCCTGGTATGGGCGGGAGGGGTGAGATACGATCATCCACTGGCTCACGGTGAGTCAGGTCGATCTTTTCTTTGCGGAGAACTGTTGTGGGTCGTTTCATTCCCGGATGGAAGCATTTTCTGAGCTGCGCGCTCGCAATCGTCCTCTTGCTGATCGCAGCAGCGGTGATGATCGCCAATGAGGAGTACTTCGGTGCGATCATGATGGGAACCGGTGCTGGTCTCGTAGCAATTCTGCTGTTCATGCTGATCGGGTATCGCCAGTGGAAGCTTCAGCTGCGCCAGGATCTGGGCGAGCTGGCGGACAAGTTCGCCAATATCGCCAAGGAAGGCGATGAATGATGAAATAGCCCGGTAATGACTGAGGCACTGCCCTGAACCCGAGGCCCTACGGGCCAAGTGGTTCAGGGCCTTTTTTCATGCTTTCTTTCCCTATTTCTGCTACCCTTTCCCCCTACTTTATCCATACAATTCACTCGTGGCCTTCTTAGACTCCTTCAATAAGCTCTTCAGCGACCCAAGCGCCAAGGAAATCAAGCGTCTTACGCCAAACGTGGAGAAAATCCGCGTGCTCCAAAAAAGCCCGGCGTACCAAAACCTGACGCGCGAAGATTTGCCGAAAAAGACGCAGGAATTCAAAGATCGCCTGACCAAAGGTGAAACCACCGACGATCTGTTGCCCGAAGCCTTCGCGCTCGTCGTACGTGCCTGTGAATTGTTGCAGGGCGAGAAGATGGTGATGGGCAAACAGGAGTTCGTGTGGGACATGGTGCCGTTCGACGTGCAGTTGATCGGCGGCATGCTTCTTCACCAGGGTGGTATTGCGGAAATGAGGACGGGAGAAGGAAAAACGCTCGTGTGTACGTTGCCGGTCTATCTCAATGCGCTCACGCAAAAAGGCGTGCACGTGGTGACGGTCAACGATTACCTCGCGCGCCGCGACTCCAGTTGGATGGGCGTGCTCTACAAAGCGCTCGGCCTCACGGTCGGCGTGGTGGTGCACGGACTCAATACCGAAGATCGCAGAAAGGCCTATGCGTCCGACATCACGTACGGTACCAACAATGAATACGGCTTCGACTACCTGCGCGACAACATGGCGTCGTCCATCAAGCAGCAGGTGCAGCGCCCGCTGAACTTCGCGATCGTCGACGAAGTGGACTCCATCCTCATCGATGAAGCGCGCACGCCGCTCATCATCAGCCAGCCTGCGGAAGAATCGACTACCAAGTATATGCAGCACGCGCAACTCGTGCGTAATCTCGAGGAGCACAAGCACTTCACGAAAGATGAAAAGCAGCGCGCCGCCGCACTGACCGATGAAGGGATCCGCATGATGGAGCAGTTATTGAATGTGGAAAATATCTACACGGAGAAGGGCTTTGAAGAAGTGCATCACATCGAACAAGCGTTGCGCGCGCATGCGATCTACAAGCGCGATATCGATTACGTCGTGAAAGACGGCGAAGTGATCATCGTCGATGAATTCACCGGGCGCCTCATGCCGGGCCGCCGCTACGGACACGGTCTTCACCAGGCAATCGAAGCGAAAGAAGGCGTGGAAGTGCAGCGCGAAAGCAAGACACTCGCAACGATCACCTTCCAGAACTATTTCCGTCTCTACAACAAACTCTCTGGCATGACGGGAACGGCGAAAACGGAGGAAGAGGAATTCGAATCGATCTACAAGCTGCGCACGTACGTGATCCCCACGCACCGCCCCATGGTCCGTCGAGACGAATCGGATGCGGTCTACCGCACGATGACCGCGAAGTTCAAAGCGGTCGTGCAAGTCGCCAAAGAAAAGCACGCATCCGGTCAGCCGATTTTGATCGGCACGACGTCGATCGAAAAATCCGAAGTACTCAGCATGCTGCTCCAGCAAGAGCAAGTCCCGCACACGGTGTTGAATGCGAAAAACCACGAGAAGGAAGCTGAGATTGTCGCACTCGCAGGGCAAAAAGGTGCCGTCACGATCGCCACCAACATGGCCGGCCGCGGAACGGACATCAAGTTGGGTGAAGGTGTGCGCGAACTCGGGGGACTCAGCATTCTCGGTACGGAGCGTCATGAATCTCGCCGCATCGATAACCAGTTGCGCGGTCGCTCCGGACGCCAGGGGGATCCCGGCTCGAGTCAGTTCTTCGTCTCGATGGATGATGATCTCATGCGTCTCTTTGGCGGAGATCGTCTGAAGGCGATGATGGAGCGTTTGAACGTTCCCGAAGATGTGCCGTTGCAAAACACGATGGTGTCGCGTTCGATCGAAGGTGCGCAGAAGCGCGTGGAAGGGCATCACTTCGACATGCGTCGTCACGTGCTGCAGTACGACGACGTCATGAACAAGCACCGCGATATCATCTATAAGCGCCGCCAGAAAATCTTGGAGAAAATTGAGGAAGAAGTCAGCGGACAGAAATCCGAAGAAGCAGGTCTTGGCAATTTGCATGCTGACATCCTCGCTTCCATCCAACGCGAAGCCGATGCAGTGGTACGCACGCATGCGCAGGATATCGATTCCGAGAAGTGGAATCTCGAAGGCATGCGCCTCGCGCTCTCCGGCTTGCATCCGGAACTCGGTGCGGGCATCTCGGAAGAGATGATCCGCGGCACGGCCGGCACGGATGATCTTGCGGAGCGGATGAAAAACGCGATGGTCGCGCTCTACGAAGAGAAGTGCAAAAAACATGAAGCGTCCGCCGTTGCGATGGCGGAGCGCGTCGTCACGTTGCGCGCGATCGATACGCACTGGATGGATCACATTGATGATATGTCGCACCTGCGCGAACAGGTCGCCTTCTCGGGCTATGCGCAGAAAGATCCGTTGATCGAATATCAGGATCAGGGCTTCCGCCGCTTCCAGCAGTTGCTTTCCAATATCGAGTCGACGATCGTGCGCACGGTGCTGCAGATCGATTTGGCACAGTTTGCGCCACGTCAGATTCTCGAGCAGGCACAGGCCGAGCTCGATAGCCTCACGACCAACGAAGCGGAAATCGCGGGAGAGCTGGAGCGTACGGGCGTGGGTGACGCGGTGCGCGTTCAACGCCAGGGCGGTGCGGCCACGGTTTCCGGAACATCGTTTGCGGGTATCGAAGCGGTGCCTCAGCAGCCACAACGTCGCATGCAATCTTCTGCGCAAGCCCCGATTCAGAGCGCGCAGGAAATCGGGCGCAATGATCCGTGTCCGTGTGGCAGCGGAAAGAAATATAAAAAATGTCACGGAAAGGATCTGTAGGGACGTGCGATCCGCACGTCCAAAAATGCCATGGAACAGACGCCTAATCACAGGCTCCTCACCCTCACGCTCGTCCACGAGTCGCCGCGTCTTCTGCTGGGCATGAAAAAGCGCGGGTTCGGCGCGGATCGCTGGAATGGGTTCGGGGGAAAAGTGGAAGTCGGTGAAACCATCGAGCAAGCCGCGCATCGCGAACTCTTGGAAGAAGCGGGCATTACCGTCGATCATCTGGAGAAAGCGGGTGAACTTGTTTTCGAATTCGTCGGAGATCCGGTGCATTTGCATGTGCATGTGTTCCGCGGTCGCGGGGTGCGTGGCGAATTGCAAGAATCCGAGGAAATGCGTCCGCAGTGGTTTGATGAACGCGAGATTCCCTACGACAACATGTGGATAGACGACCAGCATTGGTTCCCGCTTTTTTTGGAGGGCAAAACATTCCGCGGACGGTTTGTGTTTCAGGATCAAATGACCATTGTTGAACAACATATCGAAACGGAATTATAAATATCCGGTATCATCAATTCCCATGTCACGCACCGACATCGTTGGCCATGCCCATCAACGTGCGCAGCTCGCACAGGATCTTGAGATGGATAATCTCGCGCACGCATACCTGTTTGTCGGACCTCCACACATCGGAAAATTTGCCGTCGCGAAGTGGTTCGCGAAACAAATCATGACGAAAAATCTTTCGGCGGAAATGCGCGAAGCAGTGGAGCATCAGATCGATCAGTTGATTCATCCGGATGTGTTCATGCTCGATCAATTGTGGATGGAAGAAGTGTCCGATGATTTCGAGGTGATTGCGAAGAGTTCCAATATTCCGCAGCAACACCGCATGAAGGCGAAGGTGAAGACCGACATTATCGGTATCGACGATGTGCGCGTGATTCAAGAGAGGTTGCAGGAAACCGGCACATCGCCGCACCGGCTTTGTTTGATTCGTGATGTGAGCCGTATGCGCGATGAAGCGGCGAATGCCTTCCTGAAAACCATCGAAGAGCCGCTGCCCGGTCGCGTGTTTTTGTTTACGGCAGAGAGCACAGGCGTGGTGCTGCCGACGATTGTCTCTCGCTGCCGCGTGCTGCAATTCCAGCGTGTCGGAGATCGCGATATCGCCGCATTAGTAAAAGATTCTGATCCCGCTGACGCGCGCTTCATCACGCACATCGCACAAGGCGCGCCAGGCATTGCAATGCGTTTACGCGAAGATCCGGAAACCTTGATTGCCGAGAAGCAGGTCCATCAGCAAGCACGGTCTGTGTGGACCGCGCGTTCCCTTGCCGATCGGCTCCATGCTTTGAAACCTGTCACGGAGCGCGGCAAAGAAGCCGAGAATTTTCTGCGTCACCTTGCGCTCACGCTTCGCGAACTCCCCGATGGATCACGCGAACAAGAGCGAGCACTGATGCAGTTGCTCCAAGATTTAGAAACCAATGCGCATCGGCAATTGATCGTGCAGAGGTTTGGGATGAGTGTTTGATGTCCCCTCACCCCGGCCCTCTCCCGGAGGGAGAGGGTGACTTATATCAAAAGAGTGAAGGTGATTTGAGTCGCTTTTTCATTCATAGAACCTTGCCACTCTTTGTGTAGTGCTCCCTTCTCCCTCCCATTCGACAGGCTCAGGGCAGGCAGGGAGAAGGGTTGGGGATGAGGGAGTTATAACAAAAAAAGAGCCAACCCCGTAGGGTTGGCTCTAAAGACCTTTTTGCATCACTGCGGCACGAAGGTCACGTGCTCGAGCGCAGCGACTGCCTCCTGAGCGGTATCGAAGCTGCCGGGGAAGTCTCTCGCGTGGTGGAGCATCCCATCCTGTCGGCTGTTGACCAGCGGCCGAATGCTCCAGCGGACGCCGTGCCGCTCGGCAGCCGTGCCGAGACGGGCGATATCCTCCAGCAGTCCCTCGATCGTGACTCGGATGCCGTTGCAGTCGTGCCGGATCTCGACGCTGACGAGGCCATCTACCCACTTGAGCGCCCAGAAGCGCGCGTTGCAGGCGAACTCGAACGTGTCCGGCGCGTGGATGATGTCATCCGCCACGACCGTCGCTTTGCGGCGGGTGCTGAGCATCAGCCTGACGATCTCCGCCGGCTCGAGCTTCCGCAGGTCGGTATCCACCGCCCGCATCTGCTCGACGCCGTGGGAGAAGGCGACCGCGTGCGGCTCGCGGTCGAGCCGGATGGCCGCGAGGAAGGCGGCCCAGGTCGACGCGAGGTGCCTCTCGCTCGTGCCAGTGAGGCTCTCGAGGCGGGCGCGATCGATGCGTTCGCTCATGCTGTTACTCCTGCGGAATCCCGGCTTCCGCGGCCGTCCTCAGTGCTGAGGAATTATGTAAAGGATCTATTACGTATAATAAAACTAATTTTAAAAATGTCAATAAATGAGCCAACCCCGTAGGGTTGGCTCAATGGAGACGGACGGTCAGGCCGCAGATTTCTTGTGCGCCTGGTACCAGGCCTCCCATGCCTCCTGTTTCGCCTGGCCCTCGGCGGATGGCGGCACACCGTAGATCTGCCATTCGATAGTGCCGTCTTTCCGCTCGATCCGAATGGCTTTAGGGCGTTTCCATTCGCGGAATTCCAGAAGAATCTCGTGGTGCTCTTCCTCGAGCGGCCGTTCCTGAATGAAGTACCACTGGCCCTCATATTGGACCAACGTCCGGTTCAGCTGCTTGAATTTGGGGCTGCCGGTGGCCGCACACATGAACGAAAACGTCGCGCGCATGTCTTCTCCTTATTTTTGATGCGCTTTCAGAAAGAACCAATGGACATTATAAAACTTTAGATATAATGTGTCAATACTCAGTTTGTCTTGAATCAGCCTAATGCTCGCTTCCTCGAAAGATTCTCTATTTTCTCCTGACCTTGTAGTATACTCCGTCCCCCTATGGATATCCGTTATCGCATTACCGGTGGCGTTCCGCTTCAGGGCGAAATCGTCATCAGCGGCTCCAAAAACGCCGCACTTCCCCTCATTGCCGGCAGCGTCTTAGCCGAAGGCGAGACCATCCTCCACAACGTCCCGCGTTTGCGCGACACGGAGATCCTTCTGCGCATCCTCGAATTCTTGGGTGCGCAAACATCGTTTAACGATGGTACTGTTCGCATTGATACCACCAATCTCAAGAGCAAACCGATCCCGGGAGAATTCGTCTCCAAGCTTCGCGGATCAATCGTGTTGATGGGACCGCTCCTCGCTCGTTTTGGCGTCGCGGAGATGTCGTATCCCGGTGGCTGCGTGCTCGGAAAACGCCCGGTCGATGCGCACTTGTTGGCATTCGAACAAATGGGTGCCGAGAACATGAGTACCGATGAAGTGCTGCACATGCAGGGCAAGCTGAAGCCCGGTCGTGTCATTCTTCCGGAGATGTCCGTAACCGCCACCGAGAACGCCATCTGGGCGGCATCGCTCATTGAAGGGGCAACGGAAATCCATCTCGCAGCGGCAGAGCCGCATGTGCAGGAAGTCTGTCGCATGGCGGAGAAAATGGGTGCGAAGATCGAAGGAATCGGTTCGCACAAACTGACGGTGTATGGCGTCAAAACGCTGAAGCCTGTCGAGCATCGCGTGCCGTTCGATTATCTCGAAGCAGGTGCGATCGTGATTGCCGCACTCGTCACGCGCGGTAAGATCCGCCTTCATGATATTGAAGAAGATCCGTTGATCGCTTTTCTGGATGTGATTCGTCGCGTCGGCGGTATTTGGAAATATGATGAACAGGCGAAGTCGCTGCTCGTCGATGGCGAGCTCTCCTTCCTCAATGCGATGGATGTGCGTACCATGATTTATCCCGGCTTCCCCACGGATCTCCAAGCGCCGATGGGTGTGGCGATGACACAGGCGAAGGGTGTTTCGCGCTTGTTTGAAACTCTCTACGAAGGCCGTCTCGCGTACCTCTACGAATTGGAAAAAATGGGCGCACGCGTCGAAATCCTCAATTCGCATCAAGCGCTCATTATCGGACCGACTCCGCTCAAGGGCCGCACGGTTGCGAGCAACGATATCCGTGCCGGCGCCGCGATGGTGCTCGCGGGTCTCTGTGCCGAAGGCCAAACGACCATCACCGACGTGCGCTACATCGAACGCGGGTACGACAAACTCGATGAAAAATTGCGCAATCTCGGTGCACGGATTGAACGCATCGTGATTGATGATCCGAAACCTGTGGCGGTGGGGGTATAATCTCGCCGCGAGGGAGACGCCCACGAAGGGCGTCTCTACATGAATGTCTGATGATGTATTTGGAAACCTATCAATTTGGTCAACCATTCCCTATAATTCCATTATGGTTACATTCATCCTTTCCAACGGTTCTCTGCGCGTTACGGGCGCTGACAAGGCGATCAATGTCTTTCCGGCCAAACCCGTTGCCGGTGATATTAATCTGGTGGCAAAACCCGCTGAGGACTTCAATAAAGAGATTGTCTGTTGGCCTGGAGAATATGATATCGCGGGGGTGACGATCCGCGGCATCGGTCAAATGGAAGGACAGCAGGTGTCATTTGCGGTCGAAGTCGACGGCTATCGTATCGCCTTCCCGTCTACGCCGTTGCAAGAGTGGACTGATGTAGAATTGGAGAAACTGGGAGAAATCCAAGTGCTGTGTCTTCCCGCGGAAGACACAAAGAAAGCGCAGAAGCTGATTGAAGATGTCGACCCGCGCGTGTTGCTGATCATCCCTGGTGCGGATGGCAAGATCGATCAGGAATTGCTCAAGCAGTGTGGTGCCGTTGGCAAAGAGCAGGTAAGGGAGCACAAGCTCAAAGGAGGTTTGCCTGTCGAAGGTAGAGAGGTGGTGGTGTTCTCGTGAGAAATTTGGCGAGCGGAGAATATGCTATCCTTCCGTGGCTTTCGTATGGCCTCGTAGTTCAACGGATAGAACGACCCTCTCCTAAGGGGTAAATACAGGTTCAATTCCTGTCGAGGCTACCAACTTTTGTACTTTTGAACCTTTGGACTTTTCGGTGGTATAGTTCGCATATGCCTAAAAAAATCATCATTGGTGTTATGGGTGCAGGAGAACAAGCTCGTGAAGAAGATGTGAAGTTTGCATTTAAACTCGGTTCGCTCATCGCAAAAGAGGGATGGGTACTTTTAAGTGGCGGTCGAAATTCTGGAGTTATGGATAGCGTAAACAAAGGTGCAAAGTCCGCAAATGGACTGACGATTGGTATTTTGCCAACAAAAGAATTGGATAAAATTTCCGATTCAGTCGATGTCCCCGTAATTACTGATATGGGTAGCGCGCGCAATAACATTAATGTTCTTTCGAGTGATGTTGTTGTCGCATGCGGCGTTGGCGGAGCGGGCACAGCATCAGAAATAGCTTTAGCTCTGAAATCCAAGAAGCAAGTCATCCTTTTGAATGACTGCGAGGAGAGTCAGAAATTCTTTAAGAAAATTGGTGTAAATCTCGTGTCCTTCTCCGCAAGTCCTGAAGAGACAATCCAAACTATAAAACAGCTTCTAAAACTCTAAATCATTTGGCCATTTTTGGCCTTGGTACAATGAAAACAAGCACAAAATAAGTAGGAATACTCTGGTTACCAAGTTGCGTTTCGTTTTCACAGCCATAACCGTAAAATCATCGCATGATTGAATACGCACAAAAAATGGCGAATTGGGAAAGCTGGATGCCCGAATACCGATTCGGTGCGTTCTACATTTTTCCGCCAGATGACATTATTCGGCCAATTGATGATTTACGAAAACAATATGACCCAAAATCGGATGCTATTTGCCAAGCACACATCAGTCTCAGTGAATCATTGGCCAAACCTTTAACAGATGCAGACATCACAGAATTTCAGTCTATCCTCTCTGAAATCGAGCCTTTCGAAATCACGTACGGTCCGCTTCGTGATTTCCCGCCGCATCCTGGGGTTTGTTATCGCATCGAGCCCGAAAGTGGTTTTAGGAAATTGCGAAATGCGCTGCACTCCGCGTCATCTTTCAAAGACGTGCCTCTACGCAGAGAGCACATTGCGCCGCATATGACTGTTGCTGAATTCGTTTCCGTGGAACGTACGAAAGAATTGCTTCAGGAATTGAGCGGAAAAGTTCCCGAAGGAACGTTTCTCTGTGACGAAATTGAATTGGCCGTACCAGATGAAAGTTTTTACTTTAAGCGTGCGCTGAAACTGCGTCTTGGAAAGTAACTTTTTGGCCTTGGTAAAATGAAAACCAGAGTAAAATAAATCGAGAAACCCTGGTTACCAAGTTACGTTTCGTTTTAATAATCAGAGGTTCTTTGGATCAATTAGCTAAAAATATAGTTCAATTCTAATCGCGCATTATTGACAAATACACTAAAAATAGTAAATTAGTTTTATGTCTTCAGCACTGGAAAAATCAGGCATTGCGGAGCAAATCGTTGCTGAAATTTTGCGGCACCCAGAAATGCAGGGTGTAGATGAAGAAATCGTCAGACAGCGCTTAGAGCTTGCGGCTGTTAGCCACCTTTCACCTGAAGAAGCGGCGAGAGAATACTTGGAGCGCTACCAGCAGCTTCCGGGTAACGCACGTTTGTACCAAGTCACGTCTGATGGGCGAATACTTGTGGCCGGTCATGGGCGAGTGGAAGAAATTCGCAAAGACGACTCTGCGTTTGCAAAGCAATTGCATACGTTCATCAATGAGGGGAATCTCGCGCATTACTTGATGGGCAGTCCCCAGACGAGCGAGCAAAATCCCCAGAATGCGACGTTCAAATTGGGCATTACGAATCCTCATCATGCGTTTACACCCCACACGCACGGAACACGTCATTTTGTTACGTCGTTGGGTTTCAGTGGTTGCATGCTTTTCGACGAAGAGAAAGGGACGACTATGCCAATCAAAATGCTGCCGGGTACGACGGTAGACATTCCGGGGCAATTGCCCCACGCCTTCTATAACCGTTCCAGCTCACCTCTCGTTTTCATGGTAGTGAATGCTGGACTGGGCATAGAACATGAAGAATATGCGGTGACGAGGGAAATCGCACAGCGCCGCTTGGCTGAACTCGCGCCGGGTGCCAGTCGGGCAGACATCGAAAAACTCATTCTCGCTCTTGAAACACTGGAACGAGACTTTAACTCCACTCAACCACATCTTAGCCTTTCACCAGATGAGAAATTGGCGAGAGTGCTTTACCAGTTGGCAGAGCGACTAGGTACAGGGAATTGATGCTGCATTCTTGGCCTTGGTACAACAAAAACCAGCGTAAAATAAGTAGGAATACCCTGGTTACCATCTTGTCAACTTTTGAACCTTTGGACTTTTGTAGTTTTGAGGCACATCTGAGTGCTCCTATAATCAAGCCGTGCTGACTGAATTTCTCCAAAATCCCATTTTTTTCTACACGGTAGTGCTACTTGCCTCCGTGTTTTCTGCTGCATTGGGAACGGGAGGAGTATTCATCCTCATACCGCTTGCGGCGTTGCAATTCGGTGCAAAAGAAAGCGTCGGAATCCTGACCATCTACTTCCTGTTTCAGAACATTAACAAGATAGCCGTGTACAAGAATCACATCGATTGGAAAATTGGATGGAGAGTCGTCCTGTGGTCTCTGCCTGGAGTACTCATAGGGAGTCTCGCTCTGAGCTACATTCCCGTCGAGTTTTTCAAAAAACTGTTGGCATGTCTCATCCTTGTTTACCTAGCGAATGATGCTTTTAAATTCATGCCCAAGAAACACCAGCCTGATGCCCTGCTGCCTGGGATAAGCATGTTGTATGGTTTTCTCTCTGGTCTTGTTGGCAGCGGCAATCTGGTAAAAGGACCGCTATTCACCAGTCTTGGACTTCTGAAAGAAACGTATGTTGGAACGTATGCATTTACGGCTCTTTTCGTAAATGTTCCCAAAATCGCAGTATATTCTGCAACGGGCATTCTCGACGGCAGTGCATTTCTGAAATCTATACCCTTCATTATCATTTCTATAGTCGGTACATATCTGGGCAAGTATCTCATTGGAAAAATCCGTCACGATGTTTTCTACTTTGTTGTAACTGCATCGTTCGCAGTATCTGCCATTGCTCTTTTGCTGGAATAAATGTCTATTTTTGGCCTTGGTACGACAAAAACTAGGGTAAAATAAATAGAGAAACCCTGGTTACCATTCGTCGCATCCTCCACGGATGCTCCTCACTGTTCGACAACCCTGAGCTCACAGTCGAAGGGTGGCAAGCCATACAGGCTCGCACTGAGCCTTAGCGAAGTGTTCAACTTGTCCTGAGTGCGCGAAGGATTCCTGTCGAGGCTGCCATCCAGTATCCTTTTCCTATGTCCCAATCCACCCGCTACGCCGCCCTCCTCCGTGGTATCAACGTTGGCGGCAACAAGAAGGTCCCGATGGAAAAGCTTAAAAAAGTCCTGGAGAAAGAAGGATATACGAATGTAAAAACGCTGCTTGCATCCGGGAATATCTTATTTGATGCACCGAAGGAATCCGAGGTTCTGCTCGAAAAAAAATTGGAACAAATCCTCGAAGCTGCCTTCACGTTCCCGATTCCTGTGTTGATTCGTACGCTTGAGGATCTGCAGAAACTGAAACAATCCGATCCATTCAAAGGCATCAAGGTGACGCCCGAGACGCGTCTTTACGTAACATTCCTCTCTGAAAAACCAAGCACCAAACTCAAGATCCCCTATCACTCTCCCGACAGTGATTTTACGATTCTTTGCGTCACCAACTCAGAAGTGTGCAGCGTGCTCATCGTAAATGACAGAACACGTAGCGTGGATTCGATGGCAGTTCTGGAGAAAGAGTTCGGTAAGCGCGTGACCACCAGAAACTGGAACACAGTTGCTAAAATGGTGGCATAAAATGGCAGGATGATTGTTTTTTGTAAGAAATCCTCTGAAAAGGCGTCTCACAGAGTACTATGATTAACTTTCTTGTTTGGCTCATTTTGGGCGGCATCGTCGGCTGGCTTGCGAGTAAAGTCATGAACACGGACAGGCAGCAAGGTGCCCTGCTCAACATCATCGTCGGCATAATCGGTGCCTATATTGGTGGACTCTTCATTTCTCCGATGCTCGGCGCCGCGACTATTAACCAGAACGATTTCAGTTTGGCGGCCCTGTTTGTCTCGTTCCTCGGAGCGGTCATTCTTCTAGGCATCGTCAATCTGCTTCGCAAAGGCGCAGTGCGATGATCGATTTATTTTCTTCCTCCCTTCCGTATGTCTGATAATGCTTCCAATGGCATGACGGCGATCGTGGCCATTATTGCAATCATTGTGATTCTTGGCATCGGGTACTTTGTCGTTCAGAACTACTCCGCGGCGCCTGCCGCCGACTCCGGTCCTTCGATCAACGTCGATTTACCGGGAGGACAGCAATAAGAACATTCACCAGCTTTTCCTCTTCCCCGCTCTTCCTCTTGAGCGGGGAGAGGATTAGGCTTGCCCATATGCGTCTCTCCACTCTCGCCCTTGTTCCTTTGTTTGCGCTTCCGCTTGCTGCGTTCGCGCTCGATTACACCGATCAAAGCAAGATGTACACCGATGCGCCGTTCGTAAAACCCGAAGCGGTAGCCATCAGCGTGCTGACGAATCTGAAAGCCATCAAAGGAAACGATGACGGATCCTTCGCTGCCTCCCGCACCTTGAATCGCGCGGAGTTTTTGAAGATCGCCTTCCTCTCGACCAAAAATCTGCCGATGCCCACGCAGGCGAGCTCCTGCTTTCCTGATGTGAAAAGCGATCACTGGTTCGCGGTCTATGTGTGCTTTGCCAAAAACAAAGGCGTGGTGAAGGGCTATCCCGACGGACTTTTCCATCCCGAAAAAGAAGTAAATTATGCCGAAGCCCTGAAGATGCTGGGAGAATTGAATAGCGTAATGGGAGAAGAAGATTCCACCGAGCCGTGGTATGGAAGATACGTTCGCGCGGCGCAGGAACGCGGATTGCTCCTTCCCATGACGCTTCCGTATGACCGTTTCCTCACGCGCGGCCAGATGGCCCGTCTCGCGGCCTCGTATCGTGCGGAGAGTGAAGGCGAACTTGCGCAGTACCGTGCCGCTGAGCAAGGCAAAAAAATGTCCTCCGCTTCATCCGCCATGCAGTGCACCGCAACGTGTCCGGATGGATATGAATACGCAACATGCGCTGCGGACGGCTCCCCCATCAATTATTTTGCGGATCCGTGCCTAACGCACCAGCTTTCGAGCAGCTCCAAAAGCTCCATGATGTCTTCGAGTGCGCGTTCGTCGTCCGCAACGTCCGTTGCCGCACCTGGCATATTTCCGGCCATGAATCATTTCATTCTCGCTGCCGCAACCTCGCCCGTCTTGCTCGATGGCACGTTCTTGGCGACTGAGGAAGAAGGTGAAATTCGTTTTGTCACGTTGCGTTTGCGCCAGGAAGTGCGCTCTTTAAGCGGGTTTGTACTCGTGGACAGCACGGGATTCGAAATCGGCAAATTGAAGCTGGCCACCGATGATACGACCAACACAATTTGGAAAGGAGACTTCCCCTCTGGCGGATACCGCCTGAAAAAGGGCGTTCCCGTTCAGCTCGGCGTAAAGGCGCAAACGAAATTGATCGGCAGCGTTTCCTCTGAATTGTTCGATACGGCTGAGTTCTACATTCAAGTGCAGGGCGTTCAGACCGGAGCGTCAAAGCAAATTTTGCCGACGAATACGCACTATCCTTATCACCAGACCGCACTTGCTCGCATCGTGCGGGTGGGCAATGAATTGCCCGATACGGGCTCCGTGCAGCAAGGCTTGCGCCGCCAGATCGCGTCGTTCACGTTCTCTGGCGCGATCGCCAATGGAGGGGCTTTGCGCCTGACCGAATTGGATTTCCATATCGAATCCAGCGGCGTGCAGCTTTCCAATTTTAAAGTCGGAGGCAGCGCGGAGATCCAGCAGGCGGATTGCAGTACCGATCCCGCCAATACGAAAGCGCTCTCTTGTTCTACGATTCCGGATGCCGTCAGCACCATTACGGGCAACCGCGTGATTTCTCTGTACGCGTCCGTCACTGTGGCGGACGGTGCGGTCGCACCATGGCTTCAGGTTTCTCTTGAGTCACCGGGCAGCGTCGGGGTGAACGGATCGGTGCATTGGACCGATGGCTCCGGTAATTTCAATTGGATCGAAGGGGCATCGCCCGTAGCCAAATCTGCCCGGTTGGATGTATCGAAATAAATCATCGATGTAGGGGTGTGCGATTCGCACGCCCCTATCTGCGATGGTATCCGTTAATCATTGTCACAAATCCCATCCATCGCCCCCGTTTCATACCACACCTGCCACGCATCATGTTCTGACAGTGCTGCGCAACGCGTGAGGGAAAAATGCGTGCGGATCAATGCAAGGTCCGTTGTTTTCGCTTTCGCATTCACGATGAAGAGCATCTTGCGCCGGTGTTCCAGAGAGAGCTTCTTCAGCGCGGCGAATTCTTCCTGCCGATAGATGCCATTCATGTAGAGCACGCTCTGATCGTGAGCCCCGTACAATCCTTGATAGAAATACATCCCCCAATCGGTGATAACGAAGAAATATCCTTGAGCGGCATTGTCGTTGTGCAACAGGGCATTGATGCGGACTTTTGAGGGGTCATCGCTGCTTTGCACCGCTTGTGCAGGAAAGAGTGCGAACCAGAAAAGATTCAACGCGACAAAGAATCCAAGCATTCCCAGCATTGTTTTTTTCAGGCGCACCGCTTGCGCGGATTGTGCTTGCAGCAACATGGAGAGGAGGCCGAGCGCCGCAAGAATCAGAAAGGGAAACGCGAGAATGGCATGATGCATGGCCCAGGTGATTTTCGTATGGGCAATCAGGAAGAATGTCAGCGGGAACAATGCGAACGTCAGCAGAGTGTATTGTGCGGCTTTTCGCAGTTCCTTGATACGCAGTGCCCATGTGCAAAGCAATGGCACAGAGAGATAGAGCAAGGCGATATACAGCGTGACGAGTCCGCTCTCCGCCACCGGCCACACGTCATAAATTCTGTGTGTGGCAACAAGTGGATTGAGCAACGCTTTCGTGACAGTCAGATGTGGCAGCACGTTGAAAAATTCACGAAGGCCGTACTGTCCCCCTTTTTCAAAAAATTGTTGAAGTAGCGGATACACAGAGGGGTCAGAAGGACTCGAAGAGAGAAGCAGTGCCGCCATCAAGGCAAGGAAGAGCAAGGTGCCACCGAGAAATTGGACAATGAAGTTTGCCGTAGCAGGGGGCCTTCTCCACACGGCCAACAGAAAAAGAATCGCGATACCCGGCAACAGGGCGAAGAAAATCAATTTTGTCCAAATGGCGAGGAACAGCAATACGGCGATTATCAGTGGATAACGCAGCACGGGGCGTTCCATCCAGCGATCAAACAGTAACGCGCAAAGATACACCGTGAGGATCTGAAATGCGACGGGCCCCGTATCGACGATGTGTTGAAACGCATACGGGAAGAACAAGAGCAATCCCAAAAAAACGTGCCATGTTTTCAGGCGGAACAATTTTGCGAGTACGATGCTTTGCAGCAACAACAAGAATACGTTTAACAGACGTGCGGAGATCGGGCTGGGCCACAGCCAAAACAGCGGCAGATAATACAGCGATGGAAAGCTTCCGGAATACAGATAGGCGCGCAACGGGAGTATCCATCCCGTGTTCAACAAATTCAAATCTAATCCCCCGCAGGCGCCCGTAAATGTATTAAGAGCATTGAAGGGATACGCATGACAGAGCAGCGCGTGATAGTGGATGAATTCGTCGGTGTTGTACGGCACGATCCATGCAAAGAGCAGTGCGACAATGATGCACAGCAGCAGGTAGCGGTGGGATTTCCAGAGCAGGAGAACGCTGTGCTCTATGGTTTGCCAAAGCATCGCCAGCACGCTGCTTCCATAATGAAGCATGCGTGCGAGGAAAGAGTCCCCTTTCTCTTTTTTGCCAAGCTGCCGCAGAGGAAACCGGGGCTCTTGCATGGGTGTTATAAAGCGGCACGCAGTTCGTCCGCCATCTTCGCAGCTGCTTTACCCGCCGCTTCCGCCCAATCGCTCTCTTGCGATGCAAAGATGATGCTGCGACCGGCATTCACGACTGCTCCCGTGCCATCTCCGATGAAGCCGTACTTTACGTCTTGCGCGGTGCCGCCTTGTGCGCCATAGCCTGGAATCAAAAAAGGAATGTGCGGCATCAGCGTGCGGAGGTATTTCAATTCTTCCGGATACGTGGCGCCGACAACCGCTCCGACACACGAAAAATTCGTCTCCGGCCCGATGTGGTGCATGCCCCAACTCTCAACGAGTTGCGCCATATGTTCGTGTACAACCTCATCGCCAATCGGCAAATCCTGCAATTCTCCGGAGCTTTCATTGCTGGTTTTTACAAGTACATAGATTCCTTTATCGTGTTTTGCGCAACGCTCAATGAACGGCATTACTCCATCCGATCCCAAATAGGGATTCACGGTCAACGCGTCGACCGGACTTCCAGCGAACAAATACGCATCGGCGTATGCCTCGCACGTGGAGCCGATATCGCCGCGCTTTCCGTCGGCAATGACAATCAATCCGTTGGTCTTCGCATATTCGCACAATTCCCAAAACACTTTCATCCCCTTCCAGCCCATCACTTCGTAGTACGCCATTTGCACCTTTGTCACAGCCGCAATGTCCTTTGTGGCATCGATGATGCCTTTGCAGAATTCCAGAACGCCCTCGGGCGTCTTGGCGATGCCTTCAGGGAGTTTATCCAGCGCAGGATCAAGCCCGACGCAGACGGGTGACGTGGCGTTAATTCTGGCTGTCAGTGAATCGGCAAAATGCATGTTTCAAGAGTAGCAGAATATTGATGAGGGCGAATCACGTATTTGGGGTGTAGAGACGCCCCGCCGGCCGTCCCTACACCCCCACCGGCTGCCGGAATTGCAGTGCTTCCGCGATGTGTTGCGCCTCGATATTCCTGGTTCCCGCAAGATCCGCGATCGTTCGAGCGACTTTGATGGTGCGATGGTAACTGCGCGCGGAGAGAGACAGCTTGGCCGCAGCCTGCGTGAGAATTGCCAGCGATGCGCGGTCAAGCGGACAGAGCCTGTCGATATGCTGCACGCTCATTTCTTTATTGGTCGAAATATGCAAACCGTCGAACCGAGTGCGCTGCAGGAAACGGGCTTGCTGCACGCGTGCGAGAATATCCGCGCTGGATTCATTACTTTGAGCACGACCACGGGATAAATCTTCGATCGGCACGGCATCGACGGCGATGGTAAGATCAATGCGATCGAGGAGCGGCGGCGAAATGCGTCGGGCGATTTTGCGTCCGGCTCCTGCGGCCTCTGGTGGGTTCATCGCAGCGACGAGGATGAAATCGGCGGGGAAGGTCACACTCCCCTGCGCACGAGTGATGGTGATCGTGCGGTCTTCCAGCGGCTGTCGCAGCACTTCAAGCACTTGGCTGGGGAATTCCGCGAGTTCATCCAGAAAGAGCACGCCGCGATGCGCGAGACTGATTTCGCCCGGCCCCGGTACTTGGCCTCCGCCCACAATCGAAACACCGCTGGCGGTGTGGTGCACCACACGGAACGGGCGCCGCTCTACGAGTCCCGAAGCCATTGGCAATTGATTCGCCACCGAATAAATGCGCGTCACCTCGATTGCCTCTTCGCACGAAAGCGGCGGCAAAATTCCCGGCAACGCGCGTGCTAACAATGTTTTGCCCGAACCCGGTGATCCACTCAACAGCACATTATGCCCGCCCGCCGCCGCGATTTCGAGCGCGCGTTTCGCATGTTGCTGTCCGCGCACGTCCGCAAAATCGATGAGCGGCGTTTCGGAAGATTTGCGCAAACTGGACGCCGGTGCGGTAATGGGTGGCACCTGCATGTTGCCTGCGAGGATTGCGGCGATGTCCCGCAGGTGTTCGACCGCGATCACTTCTAAATCAGGAATAAGAGAGGCCTCTGCCCCATTTATGGCAGGCACTACGAGCCGCTTGATGCCGTGCTCTCTGCATGCGATGGCTGCGCTGAGAATGCCGGTGACGTGCCGCACGCTGCCATCGAGCGCCAGTTCGCCGAGAAAGGCCATGTCTTTGAGGGTCTCAGGTGGAACATCGATGGAATCATGTGCGATGAGCAAGCCGAGCGCGATGGCGAGATCGAAGCGCGGGCCGACTTTCTTAATATCCGCAGGCGCGAGGTTGACGGTCACATACCGTCCCGTTGGAAATTTAAAGCCGCTCGTGCGCAGCGCGAGTCGCACACGTTGCTTGCTTTCTTGTACGGCCGTATCGCCGAGCCCGACGATGCACATGTCGGTTTCTCCTGGATTGGAGCCGACTTCGACGGTAATTTTTTCACAGGCCAGTCCGATGGTGGCGAAGGAGGTGAGTTGCGTAAGCATGGTAGTGAAGGGTAATGTACGATAAGTGTACGTCTGTACACCCTATTAGAAGCAAGGAGAATGGGGTGGACAATCGATCACCCTTCTGTTCTCATGCATTATGGAACCTCCTCTCGCTGCACATCTGCGTACCGGCCGACAAGGCGAGGAAATCGCGCTGTGTTTTCTTTCTCGCCTGGGTTGGAACATCCTCGGGCGCAACGTGCGGATCGGCAAGAAGGATGAAATCGATCTCATCGCGTTTGATCCCATGGATCGCGTCATCGTGTTCATCGAAGTGAAGGCACGAAAAACAATGAGTGCCTCGTTTCGTCCGGAGATGAACATGACGTATCGCAAAAAATGCTGTCTGTTCCGGGCTGCGCGTCACTGGGTCATGATGCACGATTATGAAGGCGGATGGCGGGTCGATGTCCTGTGCGTCGCCGAAGGCATCGTGACGGATCATCTGCGCGAGATCCGGAGCGTGTAACTGGTATCATGTATCCATGCACTCTTCCAGCATAAAACGCGCGTCGCTTCTGTACCCTACATTCTTCGCCGCCGCCTATTTACTGATGGCGGCGGGATACGCTTTGGTGACACACAATTGGGAATTCGTGATCTATATCGTCGTAGTATTGCTCTGCACGCCCGTTGCGCTCTATGCGCACAGGCATATTCGATTCTCTCAGCCGATTGTGTGGGGCATAGCGGTATGGGGATTGCTGCACATGTTCGGAGGACTTGTTCCCGTTCCTCAAGGATGGCCTATCGATACGGGAGAATCCGTCTTTTACAGTTGGTGGATTATTCCTGGCATTCTCAAATATGACATGCTCATTCATGCCTACGGCTTTGGCATTGCGACCGTGGCGATCTGGCAGAGCATACAAGTGTTGCTAACACGATCTGCATCCACGCCGGGCGTCCTGTTGCTTGCGATCCTTGCGAGTGTGGGAATCGGTGCACTCAATGAAATGATCGAATTTTTTACCACGCTTGTTCTCCCCCATACCAACGTCGGCGGATATGTGAATACGGGCTGGGATTTGTTTTTTAATCTGGTGGGATCGCTGATTGCTGCCTGCGTTATTTTCCAGCGATCACGGTTGTCTCGCCGTACGCCATAATGCCCTTCATCGGCCAGCGTTCGGGGCCTTCAGGGCTCTCCATCATTGCATCCCACGTCCGGCGCTTTTCTTCCCCCGTAAAGAAGAAGATTTGTTGATGCGCCTGATGCAGCGGCGGAATCGTCATGGAGATGCGATCATGAATGGCAAACACATCTGCCTGCCCTGAGCCTGTCGAAGGGGTCGTCGTGTGAATCGCGCAGCGTTCGCCAAACGCTTCTTGGGGAACGGGCGGGAAGAGCGATGCAACGTGTCCGTCCGTCCCGATGCCGATCAACAAAAGATCCGCCGGGCCCTTCTCTTTGAAGAGTGCGCGCAACGCTTGGTCATACTGGTCCGCGCACTGCTGCGGCGGCAGTGAGGTATCCGGGAACGTGCAACGCTCACTGAATTCATGCGCGCGTCCGCGCAGAATCGTCGTCTTCAAAAGCCGGATGTTACTTTCTTCATGATCCGGCGGCACGCAGCGTTCATCGATCAAAAACAGGTGCACTCGTCCCCATTCGACGTTCAATGCTTCGCCAAGGGCTTTATAAAGTTCTTTCGGTGTCTTGCCCCCGGAAAGTCCAAGCAAACAGTGGCCGCGCCGATTAATCGACGATGCGATGGCCCTTGAGAGAAGGTCCACGCTTTGGGTGATGCATGAGGCGGCGTCCGGTGGTTCAAGCAAAGTGTATTCCATAGTTAGAATCCGGCGCCCGGAAGAGAAGAAGATCGAGAGGAGGCGGGAGCGCTGGAGGCGAATGAGGAGAACGGTGCGAACACTCCCGCGGAAGAAGGTGCAGAGGATATGGCAGCGGAGCTTACAGCAGCCCCGCTGCTGCGCGATGATGCGACTGATGACTGGAGTGAGGATCCGGAGTCGCTGGCGAGGGTTCCTGATCCGGAACTGGCCGGCGCCTTGGCGGACAAGGTTTCCAATTGCGCGTACGTGAGCGAAGGTTTGGGGGGAATCTTCGCCTTGATGCGATACATCATCTCCGCCATTTCGGCGCGCGTGATCGGATGCTCAAAACGGGTGATGCTCAGAGGAATCGCGTGTTTTGCTTCGAGTGCTTCAATGAATGGCTTGTACCAGCGGGCTTCAGGCTTGGGAGTTTCCGTGGAAATGCCAAGGTTGCGCGTCATCAGCGTGGAGGCTTCCGCAAAGTTAATGGGATTCGCGGGGCGATACGTGCCATCCGGATTCCCAAAGGCCATCTTGAATTTTTTCGCGGTGCAAATGTAGCGTGCGAACCATTCATCGTTCGGTACATCGCTGAACGGTTGCGGCATGTCTTGCAAGCATGTTTCGATCACGGCGGGATCGGCGATGGCCGTCACGAGAATTTTCGTAAACTCAGCGCGGTTGATCAGACTTTCGGGATAAAACTGTCCGTCAGGATGTCCTTGCACGATATGATTCGCATGGAGATAGAGAATTGCCTCGTATGCTTCGTGCGTTTCCAGGACATCAGGAAA
>CAYUWH010000001.1:6296-22097 GCA_964448615.1 uncultured Candidatus Peribacteria bacterium | reverse complement strand
TAATTTTTTCATCGAGAATTTAATTCTACTGAGATCTTTCCATTCTGAATAGCAACATCACTCTTGTTCCTCTTGTGGGCGATGCGTAAACAGTTAAGCGCTCAGTTCGGTGATATAGCAATTACCCCAGTACGGTGATAGCATCACTCTCATGAGAAAATTCATGCCCATTGTCTTTCTAAGTTTTTTGATTCTGACAGCTTGTGCGAGGCAAGAAGATACCGCACAAGAGCAACCACCACCTCAAGCATCATCAGAATCAACAGGCACAACCACATATGTGGATGGAACATATAAGTTTTCATTTGAATATCCATCTGACTGGAAACAATCCTATAAAGATAATTTTAAGGTGCAATTTAAACCTGATGATGAAAAGGATAAATCGAAATCCTCATTGGCTGTTTGGAGTGGGCCTAGTATCGCACATGACCTGAAAGGTCTCGGAAAAGTCTGTAGTAAAAGTACGGTGCAAATCGCAGGCCAAACTATTGAAAAGGAAATATATTGCGGCTTAAGAGATTGGGATACAGGTGCAGAAAGCCAACCGGAATTAAAGCTTATCACTCTATATTTCACACATGAAGATATTGAATACGGATTGGAGTTCTACATGCGAGATTCCTCTGCTTATCACTACGAGCAAGAAGTTCTTGACGATGTTATTTCTAGTTTCAGATTTAATAACTAATTTTTGGTATGGTGCCTCCTCTTGTGCCTATCGGGGACAAGAGGGGCAGAAGGGACAAGAGTGCCTAGAACCACTTCAGTCCATCATGCTCGATCCATTTGTCAGCGCCTTCTGGATGTTCACTCCCTGCCGGATAAAGCGCGAGAGGCGTTGCAGGTGCATCGAGGTGTGCTTGTAGAGGATCCATGAGCCTCCAAGCGATACGCACTTCATCAAAGCTCAGGAACCACTCTTTCTTTCCGTGAATAGCTTCGAGTATCAGCACGGCGTGCTCCGGTAAACAATCTCCCACGCATACAAGCGGATCTTCCATGATCAGCGGACGGAACCGGGGCTCGGCTCCTCCGAGTTTGGTTTGCAAATGCAGTCGCATGCCGGCTTCACCTTGGAGAATGATATCGAGGCGATTGGGCCCCCCGCCTTCTCCCACCGAGTGTGGCATCTGGAATTGCACGGAGATGCGCGTTTCCTTCTTGGCGAGACGTTTCCCCGATCGAAGGTAGAACGGCACGCCTTGCCACCGTGAAATGCGGCTGGAGAGCTTGAGTGCGATAAAGGTATTCGTCCGTGAGTCGGGGCTGATGTCCTGTTCATCCCGGTAGCCTGCCACCAGCTTTCCATTGATCGTTCCCGCTGCGTACTGTGCCTGAAAAAGAATCTCGTTCAAACTGCGTGCAGGAGGCAGATAGAGTTGCTCCAGCGCATGGAAGCGGCTTTCTTGGAGCGTGCCGCCTTCGTGGATGCGCATCGTGAGCAGGGCGCACATTTCCAGTAAATGACTCTGTACGAAATCACGCAGCGTTCCCGTTCCCTCAAAGTATCCTCCCCGTCCTTCCAATCCGTCCGCTTCATCCGCAACCACCTCCACGTGATGGATCAGTGTATTTTTGAACATGCGTTCCAGCACAGGGTTCGCATAGCGCAAATAATACACGTTACGTACCGCTTCTTTTCCAAGGTAATGATCGAGCAGATAAATCTCTTCTTCTTTGAAGCAGGAGAGAAGATGAGCGCGCAGATCCTCGAAGCTGGCAAGATCGTGCCCCACAGGTTTTTCGACAATACACCGGAAACTGGAAGAGGGGTGTTTTGCGATGCCGCTCTTGCAGAGATTCTCAAAAATCGCGCCGAAGGCGGAGGGCGGTACCGAGAGATACGCAAGTCGCACGCGCTCTCCCCAATCTTTCTCCAATGTCTCCAATCGCTCCGAGAGTGCATCAAAATCCTCTTTCGTATCGTACTGGCCGCTTTGGTACTGCACGTGCGATAAAAATTCTTCCAATACCTTCGCGTTCACCTCGGCAAATTCTTTCTCCACCGATGTCTTCACAAGTGTGCGGAATTCTTTGTCGTTCATGACCGAACGCGCGTAGCCCAGGATCACGTATTGTTTGGGCAAACGCTTTTTCAGTGCCAACACATACAGCGCCGGATAAATTTTCAATTTCGCCAAATGGCCCGATGCCCCGAACAGCAAGAAGCTGAAAGGTGTATCGGTTTGCAACTCCGTGGGCAGGGCAGATTTGGACATCGGTCCGAGTATAGTCCTTTTTACAGGAGAATGGGAGAAGGAGTCGCATCGAAATCCCGCATTGCATAGCGAAGCGCAATCTCTCGCAATTCTTCAGGCAAAATGGGAGATGGGTCCTGGCAGCGCAAGAATAATTGCTCCCAATGGTAATTTTCTCCGGCTTTGCGAGCCGGATGCCGCGCGTACGCCGTCCATCCGGTGAGAACCTTGTGACGCAGCTGTGCCTCAGAGCGAACAGGAAAATGTGCGAGATAGAGAGAGGAAGAAATGGTGGCCGGATAGGGTTCGCCCGTCTTGGTATTAAGGAGATGATGTGCTCCCATGGGGATCGTGGCGTTCGGATCGCGCGCGATGGAAGCAGGGATCAAAAGCTTGCAGTATTGCGGCCGTTCCTCGGAACGGTAATGCCGAATACGCCTTGGAATAGATGATTCGGCTGCGTCATCCTCTGGGGTGGGCACAAACGTGCGCCAAGGAAGCAGCGTCGGTTGAGTGAGATCCGTCGCTGCGAGAGCCTCGGCCAACGTTCCCGTCTTGCTTCGCAGAAATTCATCTCCATCCAGTACCGCGATCAGGTCCGCTCCTTCCAGTGCGGCTTGGCGCATCAGGCCTGTAAGCACTTCCGCTTGCGGGTAATGGGACGATGACTCCTCCGAGAGCGAAAGGGGCAGGCCTTCTCGTTGCAATCGCTCTAAGATCCCGCGTGTGCCATCTGCGCTCTGATTGAGGGTGATATGCATCTTTTCCACGATTCCGCCGTGATGCCGCACAAAATCTTCGATGATATCGGCTTCATCGCGGATCATGCTGATGCTGTGAAGGCGAACCATGTCATAGATGTGCCCTTTTCGTACAAAAAGGTCAACAAATACCCGATAATCGCGAAAAATCAGCGAAAAACAGGAATTTTTTGACAAAAAATGTAACAAATGTCCTTTTCATCCGTTACTAAGATTGACATGAAGCTACAAGACATGCGCAGTATCGGCTCCACCCTCCTGCTCGCTCTGACTATCGTCAGTAGCGTGAGCCTCTCCGCACGTCTCTATAAAGATAATCTGGAGACGCAAAAAGCCGAGGCGGCTATGCTGAAAAGCAGCGCTGTTGCGTGTACGACATCTCTGGAAGCCGAGCCAAGTATTTAGTATTGAGTATCCAGTATTCAGTTGGGATACAGCTTTGCTAAATACTAGATACTCAATACTTCGTAATCGTAGTACCTGGATAGTAGTACTGCAGAATCTGCTCCGCTGTTTTCCCTTCGTTCGCCTGTCCTTCCGATCCGCAGCCGGACATGCCGACGCCGTGTCCGCGCATTGTCTGACCTTCGCACCAGGGATCGGGTTTAGAGGCGAAAATTTCGGCATACGGGAAGTTTCCCCAGCCTGCTTCGAGCGGAGAACGGGTGCGGCCGTCATCGGAGGAGAAATACGGCGGGCGGATCAATTGGCCGTTATACGTGAGCACTTGTCCTGTCGTATCCTTCACGGCTTTCACCCATTGGGTGTGACTCTTTTCAAAATCCAGTCCTTTGTACGCTTGGAATTCCGCGGGACTATCGGAGCCGTCGTAGGATTTGCCCGGGAATTTACGATGAGAGGATTCCATGTAGTATGCCGCGTATGTGCGTGCGGCAATGGCAAATGCCCGTTGTTTTTCATAGGGTTCTGTATCGGGTTCCTCGGCGAGCCCCCACAAATATTCCTCGAGGGGCAGTTCATTGATCAACATCAAGACGCCATCGACGATACGGCATTCGACGATGCCGCGCAGTGCACGGTCGCCTTTTTCATCAGTGATCGTCACGAATTGTTCGTTGCCATCGAACCGCTTAGGTGAAGCGCAGAGTGTTTCATTGAGGCGATCAGAACCAATGCGTACTGCGCCATGGGTGGTAAGGCGGAGGCGGATAGAAGGGGAGGCAGATATGGAAGGTAAGGAAGGTAAGGAAGGTACAGAACGTGCGGAAGAGGTTGAAGAAGTGGAGGGTCGGAGAGCGGCACGACTACTGGAAGACAGAGTAACAGCGCGCTGGAATTGACTCTGGGTTGGAGTCCGGCGGCCGTTGCGTCCGGCGACTTCAAGTTGATACGTCCACGGGCCGATCGTCATGGTGTACGAGCCTACGGCTTGGGGCAGTTGCACTTTCATGCGGATCAAGGTTGAACCGGCCTCCGGCACGAGTGTAGGAAGTGTAAGATTCGTGGAGACTCGTTCAAAGCTCGTTCCGATTTCTTCCCACAGTCCTATTCCCTGTGCCGAACGATACACTTCCGCAATCTTGGTGCCGCGATTGGCGCGTGTACTGCCGGCTTGGTAGCGCATGCTGAACAGCAATTGTTCGCCGGGTCTTCCCCTGAGCGCGGTATTGCCGAGCGGCGAGATTCCCTCTTTCGGAAAGACTCGTGCTTGTTCCGGTGGCAACGTTGAGAGGCGTTTTTCCTTTCGTGCATTCGAATTATTCGTGTACACAGGCGTGGAGAGTTTTGGGAATGACACCGAGGCGTCGAGCAACCCGGCAGCCACATGTTGGCGGACCTGCGGCAGCACGGCGTATGCATACTGGCCGGGGCAACTCGTTGAGAGCAAATCGCGGTGGCCGACAATCGTCGGCATGGATTTGCCGTGGAATTTCACTTTTGCATTTGCATCCGTATCAATGTCGTACGTTTGTCCCAACCACGCAAGGAGCCACTGCAACGATTTCATTTGCTGCTGACTCGGGAGTTCTTTTTCAAAATTTCCGAGCAATGCGATGCCGATCGTCCCGACGTTGTTGCAGTACGCGTGCCCGCCGACGACATTCGGGCCGCCCGCTTTTCCTTCGTAAATTTGTCCCGTTTCATCGACAAGATAGTGATAGCCGATATCGCCCCATCCGCGGTTGTTGGCGTGATATTGATACAGCGCACGGATCCGCTCGATCCCGGATCGCGCATCGCCGGTCACTTGCATGGCGGTATGATGCACGGACAATAGTTTAACGCGTGATGAATATTCCAGCGGCCACCGATACGTTTGTCCGTCGGCATTTTTTGTCGTGCGGTTCGTTGTTTTGAATTCATCCGGATAATTCACCTGCGCATCATGACAATCCTTTTGGCGCTGCGTGGGGGCGCCATTCAATTCTCCATTATCCCCAATCTCTCCCGTTTCATCAGAAGAAATAGAAGATCCTGCCCTAAAGAGAAACGAGTCGTCCGCTCCCCATCCGTTGCGTGAGAGAATGCGCGGCTTCGGTACATTATTCGTCGCCGCGACGGTATAATGGCCGGTTTCCTGCGAGATGCGGATGGGATGCACGGCGCTCTGCACGGCACCGCGCAGTTCGATCTTCTTCACCGCTTCGGGGAACATGACCAAATTCGATTCCAATAATGTGGGATCCTGTTCATTGTCCGCTGAAAGCGTTTCCCACTCACTCCAGGTTCCTTGTGCAAAATAACGCACGTCGGCAGTCGCATTCGTCGAAGGAAGTCTCACGCTGAGCGCATCGATCGGATCGGCGAATGTCTGGACAGTTTGAACAGAAGAACCGAGCGAAAGCGCGGTCAGGCCTGCCAAAACCAGAAGGAGAGCGCGAGGGGAGCGCATGAGGGTGATACTGTACCAGGACGATGTAAAATTTTGCAGAATTTCATAATTCTTTTTACCCCTCGACTGCGCTCAGGGTAAACGTCATGCAGCATGACGTTTACCATAACAAACCTGGCGTGCGTGACTGCAAACGAACACGCTCTTCCTTCGCATGCTGCATCGTCTCTTGTTTCATCTTTTGATAGTTCGCAGCGTGCCGGGGATCGAATTGCGAGAGGAGATCCAAACTCTCTCCCAAGCTCTCCACGTTCGGCGTCAATGCGATGAAGTGAATGTTATGCATGATGGCCTCCGTAAAGGCCTCCGTGAGGGCTTCATACTCTCCGATATTCTGCATCATGCCGTTGGTATCATTCAGCTTCAGGCGCATGGCAATGCTGCCGCGCAGCGCACCGGCGTAATTATATTTGCCGAGACGCAGCGTTTCATCATACGCAGCCATCGCTTCTTGGAACTTTCCTTGGGCCTCCAGCGCCTGGGCCTTCAGAAGCCATCCGCGCGCATCCTGCTTGTTCACGGTGAAATAGGCATCCAGGGCCTGGAGCGCCATCGTGGGTTGATTGGCATCGAGCAGCAAATGCGTTCTGCTCAAATGCATATCACGACTGAACATTTCCAAACGTGATGCCTCATACCATGCGAGCGCGGCTTTTGAGTCGCCTGCCACTTCACTGTGACGACCAAGCGACGATGTGACGAGGAACCATCCCTCGAACATCGCCGCCAACAGAAGAAGAAATGCGAGTAATAACTCCAGATTTTTGCCTTGCCGTAGCAGAGACGCCGTCGTCTCTGCTACCCGCGTCTCTGCTGCCTTCGCTCCGCGTGCGATGCCGATGATTAACGCGCCTTCAATCCAAAACAGCAGTCCATTGGCGACGAATTGCAGATTGTAATCGATCATCGAATGCGCGAGGGTTCCGAGAAAGGCAGTCAGCAACACCACGACTAAAAGCGCGTTCGTTCGTTGAGGTGAATTGTGTCGGGCGCTCCACAAAAATTGCAGCCCCTTCCACACGACAAAGCCGATCAGGAAGAGGAAGATTAGTGCCGCGGGCCAGCCGCGTTCCATCGCGATTTTGAGGATCACATTATGCGGATGATCCGACGTGGCGAAGACGCCCTGCTGCAAACGAGGTTGTACGAAGCGAAAGCTGTACGGTCCCCATCCCGTCACGGGTTTTTCCAATGAAAGCGCGAGTGACTGCCGCCAAAATTGCGTGCGTTCATCAACGGATGATGTTCCTTCCGCCGCCGTGAACGTTGCCTTCTCCACCACGGATTGTACGGGGAACAAATGCGAACGAACGACGTTCGTTCCCTGGAATCCCACGAGCGCGACGCCGAAGATCAGAATGCCCAGCAAGAATGCGGAAGACACATGCTCAAAACGCTGGGGCGGGAATAAATAGTTCAGCAGCACGTTCGGCCGTTTTGCAGTGGCCAACATCGGCCGGAGGACGAACAATCCTCCCAGCATCGCGAGCAGTCCAAGCTGAAGTCCGAACGCAAGGATGGATCCGCGCGAATAACTGAGAAGAAAACAAGAGAGAAATATGCCAAGTCCGATGGAGGAAAGAACGCGCACCGTGAGCGAACGCAGGGCTTGCCAAAAACACAGCCAGACCAACAATGGCCACGAAAGCAGGAAGAAATCTCCCCATGCATTCGGCCAGTAATCCGTTTGAAACCGGTAATCAAAGAATGTTCCGACAAAGCGGTTTACCGGTTGGAGGCAGTACACAGCGATGCCGATCACGCAGGCGATCCCGGCGCACCACAGAAGGACATGCAGAAGTCTGTTGGTGAGCGCAGAACCATTGATCTGCATCTCCCGCAGTATCCAGCAGACGATGAGGAAGTAGGAGGAATCCCGGAACACTTCGTCGAGTCCGTAGTTGCCCGTAGAGCTTTGGAAATAGCTGAAGACGGTCGCCAGTACAAACAAGAAGAAGCAACACCAAAACAACCACGGCACGCACCTGGCGCCTTTCTGTAGTGTTATAGACACATACGTGAGGAGCGCCGCGCATCCCACGAGGAGCCAGGTGGCCTCCAAACTTTTCCCGCCTTTCCACAGAATGCAAAACGCCAGCAGTGTAGGGAGTGCGTAGTCCTGCACGATGCGGAAAAGGCGCGGTATCATTGTGCGGGAGTATGGAGCAATCCTTCGTATTCGTCGATCATGCGGTCAAGGGAAAACTTCGCCTGTGCAGCAGCCATGCCTGCTTCAGCTAGCTTCTTGCGAAAAGCAGGGTCCGTCATCTTCATAATGGCTTGCTTCAGGGCTGAAGCAGAATTTGCGGGAACGACGAGTGCCTCCTTTTCGTCGGTCACGTACCCCGCCGTGCCACAGGCATCCGTGAGGATCACGGGCGTGCCAACCATGAGCGCCTCCATCGGCGCGAGCGGACAGGGATCTTGTTGTGATGACGGAAGCACAAACGCATCGATCGACCGGTAAAAATCTCCGATGGAGGGTGCGGAAGGTTGCATCGTAATGCGTTCGCGTCCGGCTTGTGCATTGAGCTTTTGGGCGAACGTTCGGATAGTGCGTTCGTCCTTCCCCTTCCCCACGATGGCGAGATCAATCTCCGGAAGATCTTCGAGAGCTTTAAGGAGAACATCGACGCCTTTATCTGCACTGAGACGGGCGACGCAGCCGAGACGCAGCCGAGAATGTGATGCAGCATGAGTTCCGCTTCCCAATCGTGCGGTATCCACGCCATTCACAATATCCACCACCTTCTGCGCAGGCCATCCAAGTGCGATATACGCATCCTTCGTCATCTTTGAGACGGCGATCGTCGTGGCGCTTTGGGCCGCTTTCAGCAAAGGCTTGAGCCAGGGATTTCCGCTCAGCCAACGCCCGATCCGGTCATGCTCGACCCACAACACGTTCATGCCTTTGGTTACCGCGGGTTCCGTCAGCAGCAATTTTTCACTGAGGCTCAACATGAAAATTGCATCGAGATCCTGAAATTGTGCGAGTGCAGTCGCCAGGAGTTTTTTCATCTTCCGTTTGCGCCACGCAAACGTGATCGCGCCGCTTTTGGTGACGGGCGGAGAGCCGATCTTCAACTCCGCGAAGGGAATATTTTCGTTTCTGCAGAGTTCGAGCAGTATCGGACAACTTCCCAAAAACGCGACCGCATGGCCGCGCGCGAGCAATCCCTTCATCAACGAAAGTGTTTGCCACTCGGCGCCGCCGTAGGCGCTCTCCAGCGGAAAACGGGTGAAGAGAATGCGCATGCAGGCATCATACCTTACGCGATCTGTTCCATCCTCCATTCCGTGACGAGATCTTTCAGTCGCTCTTCGCTGCGTACGTGTGTGGAGCAGATGATGGCGTCCGCACCAGCGGCTTTGGCTTCTGCCGCATTCTTCGCATTATCTGCGGAACTGACGAGTGCGATCTTGCAGTGAGGAAATTTCGCACGCAAATGCCGGATAATCGCCGGACCGTTGTGTGAGGGAATGTAGTAATCGATGAACGCGGCATCGAGATGATCTGCCCCAGTAATCGCCGCAATTGCTTCTTCGCTGGTTTCCGCAGTGAGGATCGTCCCCTTCCATCCGACTGCATGCAGAACACCGCGCAGCATCAGAGTTTTGTTGTCACTGTCATCTGCAATCAGGAACACGCGTTCCGTCATGCGTGTGGCAGAAAAGAGTTCAGATACGCATGTACTTCGCCGATGGTCGATTTCGTTGCATCGATTCTGTGCGGAAATTCACTGCGTTCCAATTCTTCCTCAGACCCGATATGAATGGGAATCACATCTTGCCCCAATTCATCTTGCACGATGTACACAGCAGACGGTGCATAATCGCAGGAAATCACGAGATTGAACCCCTGGTCCTGCAGCTCCATCGCACACTGACACGCGATGCGCAGCATCACGTCCGGATCCGCAGCGATATCCATTTCCCCGATCTGATCCATCTGTGCCAGCTCCTCCAACGGCAAATGCCGCCACTGTTTATCTTCCTTCACCAAACGGGTGGCGATTGCGGAACGTCCCAGCTGTGAGGATCCTGCGAGGAGGATGACCATGAACCTGAGGATACCAAAGAGTCCGAAGAAACCGAAGAGTCCGAGGATAATTTGAAATTCGTCGGCTTCTTCGGACTCCTCGGTTACCTCGGATTCTTCCCAATTCGTTCCTGTCCCCCCATATAGGGTCGCAGCACCTCCGGAATCGTCACGCTGCCATCCTCATTCTGATAGATTTCCAAGATCGGAATCAAAATGCGCGGGCTGGCGATACAGGTGTTGTTGAGCGTATGCACGAATTTCTTCTCACCGTTTTTATCGGTGTACTTGATGTTCAGGCGGCGTGCTTGGAAGTCGCTGAACGTCGAACAGCTATGCGTTTCGCCGTAACCTTTTCGGCTTGGCATCCACGTTTCGATATCGTTCTTGTAGATCTGTCCGCGTCCCATGTCGCCGGTGCACACGTCGACCACGCGATACGGAAGCTTGAGTGCTTGCAACACTTCTTCTGCATTATTCAGGATTTCCGCATGCAATTTCGCGCTCTCATCAAAATCCGCTTCGCACAAAATCACCTGCTCCACTTTCTGGAATTGATGGATGCGGTACAGACCGTGCGTATCTTTGCCATACGTTCCCGCCTCGCGACGGAAGCAGTTGCTGATACCGGCGTAGCGTTTGGGCAATTGTTCCATGCTCAGCGTTTCGTCGCGGTGATAACTGGCGACGGCCACTTCCGAGGTGCCGATCAGCCACAGATCATCGCTCTCCACTCCTTTTCCGCGCTCTTTCTCAACACCGAGGGCATACGCCTGTTCTTCCCCGCCTGGGAAATAACTGGTTCCCATCATTGATTCGTAATTCGCGAGCAATGGTGGCGTGAAGAGCGTGAAGCCTTTCTTCACGAGATGATCAATCGTGAATTGCAGTACGGCCATTTCCAGACGCGCGCCATCTCCCTTCAAAAAATAGAAGCGTGATCCGGCGACTTTGACGCCGCGGGGGATATCGACGATGTCCAATTCTTCGCCAAGCTTCACGTGATCCTTGACCGCATCAGCGGTCACCCTGAGCGCAGTCGAAGGGTCACCCCAGCGTCTGATTTCCACGTTCTCCGTATCGTCTTTGCCTACTGGCACGCGATCCAAGGGAATACCCGGCATCAATAACTGCAAATGTATCCACTGCGGTTCGAGAGCGGCCAACTCTTCTTCCTTCTTCTTCAATTCTTCCCCGAGCGCTTTCATCTCGGCGATCGCTTTCTGCTTATCTTCTCCCTGCATGTTCGGCACGTTCTTCGAAACCTCATTCTTCGTCGCGCGCATGCCATCCACCTGCGTAATCAATTCGCGGCGCTTTTCGTCCAATGCCAAGAATTCCTTCATGGAAATCTTGATCCGCTTCTTATCTGCGGCTTCCTGGTAGGCATCGGGGCGCTTGCGTAGGTCTTGTAGATCGATCATAGGCGAGATGGTAATGCCCGATTTGACGAATGGCAATCAAATGGTTGGTTGGATTATGACAAAAATCCCCCCATTTCCCATCCTACGATTGAATGGAACCCGCGGTTCTGGTACCATTTCCCGACTATGTCCAACGACAAACCGTTCCGCCTTGTTTCAGATTTTAAGCCGATGGGCGACCAGCCCGCGGCAATCGAAAAGCTCGTGAAAGGGCTCAATGCCGGCAAAAAACATCAGACCTTACTCGGAGCAACGGGAACGGGAAAGACGTTTGCGATGGCGAATATCGTGCAACAGGTACAGCGTCCCACGCTCGTGTTAGCGCATAACAAAACTCTCGCGGCCCAGTTGTGTAGCGAATTTCAGGGATTTTTCCCGGACAACGCGGTGTCGTACTTCGTCTCCTACTACGATTACTACCAGCCGGAAGCGTACGTGCCGCACACCGATACCTACATCGAGAAAGACGCGAGCATCAACGAAGAAATTGAAAAATATCGCCACGCCGCGACCATGAATTTGCTGACGCGCAAAGACGTGCTGATCGTCTGTTCCATCTCGTGCATCTACGGTCTCGGTAACGTTGCGAACTACGAAGCGCTCGCGATCACGCTCAAGCGTGGCGAGCCGGTACAGCGCGATAAACTGCTGCGCCGTCTCACGGATATTCAATACAAGCGCTCCCATCTTGAATTCAAACAGGGGATGTATCACGTGCTCGGCGATACGGTCGAAATCTTTCCGCCGAGCGCCGATACGGTGATTCGTATCGAGTTGCCGTTCGATGAAATCGAAGTGATTCAAGAAGTCGATAGTTTCACCGGCGAAGTTCTTCAAGAATTGGAGCAAGTCACGGTCTTCCCGGCTTCCCACAACGTGACGACCAAAGAGAAAATCGATGGAGCGTGCGAGGCGATCTTGGCGGAGATGAAAGAGCGCGAGCAGGAATTTTTGAAAGCCAACGAATACGCAAAGGCCGAACGCATTCGCATGCGCACCGAGTATGACGTCGAAATGCTGAAGGAAACCGGGTACTGCACGGGAATCGAGAACTACACGCGTTATCTCGAAGGCACCGCTCCCGGCACGCCGCCCTCCACGCTTCTCGATTACTTTCCGGATGATTTTCTGCTCATCGTCGACGAGTCGCACATCTCGGTGCCGCAGATCGGAGGCATGTACGAAGGAAACCGCAGCCGCAAGCAGACACTCGTCGAGTACGGTTTCCGCCTGCCTTCCTCGCACGATAACCGCCCGCTTCGCTTCGATGAATTCGAGGAGCGTGTCGGCCAGCGCTTGTATGTGTCTGCCACACCGGGGAAATACGAATACTTGCATACGAAGAAAGAAGACATCGCCGAGCAAATTATCCGCCCGACGGGTCTCATCGATCCAGTTGTGGTGGTGAAACCAACCAAGAACCAGATCGACGACATCACCAAGGAAATCCAGGAAACCCTCAAGCGCGGCGAGCGCGTGTTGCTGACGACCCTCACCAAACGCATGGCGGAGGACCTCACGAAATATCTGCAGGAACACGATTACAATGTGCGCTACCTCCATAGCGATGTGGAAACATTGGAACGTATTGAAATCCTGCGCCAACTCCGAACTGGTGAAATCGATATCATCGTCGGGATCAACCTGCTGCGTGAGGGATTGGATCTTCCGGAGGTCAGTTACATCGCGATCCTCGATGCCGATAAACAGGGCTTCCTGCGCTCACGCGATGCGCTGATCCAAACGATCGGTCGTTGCGCCCGCAACGTGAACGGCCACGTGACGCTCTATGCCGATAAAATGACCGATGCGATGCGTGCAGCGCTTGATGAAACCAGCCGCAGACGCGAGATCCAGCAAGCCTACAATAAAAAGCACGGCATCACGCCGCAGACGATCATCAAGGCCGTTCATAATATCTCCGATGAATCACGCAAGCTCGAACTCCGCCGTCCGAAGCACGAGCACACGAAGATTCCGAAAGACGAAAAAAAGCGTCTGCTTGTGGAACTCGAAGCACAAATGGAATTGGCTGCCGAGAATTTATTGTTCGAACAGGCTGCGGATCTTCGAGACGAAATCGAATTGCTGAAGCGAGAGCTGGCAAAATAAAAAATAACCCCGCACACACTGATGTGTTGCGGGGTCGGGTGTTTCTTCTACTCACTCAGTCGCGCGGTTGTTCAGGATGGATTTTGAGGCGCGGCGTTCGGGCAGAGCGCAGAGGTCATGCCCGCTGTCCGGCTTTATCTCGTTTGCCTTGAGCTTGTCTCGGCAGAGCGTTTCAAGGTCGGTGGCAGCGCGGACGTGGCCGGCGCGGCGGATCTGGTCGACGTAAGCGCGGATCTCCTCCGAGGCGGGGCCTTTTGTTCGGATGATCCGTTCGCCTTCCGCGTGGAGCGCGTGGTAGTGGGCCCACGCCTGTTGCTCGCGATGCTGCTTGTGCCACTGAATCCAGGCGAAGGGGTTCAGAAAGCTCAGGAACCACGCCAAAGTGGTGAACATCCTGTCTTCTCCGTGGGTGAAGAAACGATGGCTGCCTCGTGGCAGCCGCACAGGTATTGAATACGGAGGAGTGGTAGCTGTCAAACGTCTGACGAAGTGAGTAGTTTGTAGTGAGTAGTAATTTCGAAAATACTCAGGACAAGAAACATCCAGATACTACTCACTACCCACTAATCATCCCAGCAACATCACTGCTTCCTTGTACCCCTCCGGCCGGCCAGTATCCAAGCGCTTGCCTTCGAATTCGTATCCGCAAATGTCGATAGTACCGAGTTGCTTGATGAGCGCATCGATCAAGCGAATTTCTCCTCCATGGCCGCCTTGGATGGTGGGGAGAATCTCAAAGGTCGAGCGTGGAATGAGGTATTTCCCCACAATAGCCAATGTCGAAGGTGCTTCTTCGGGCTTGGGCTTTTCGACCAATCCCGCCACGATTTTCAGTCTTCCCTGTGAAGCCGTTTCATCAAGCGCGACGATCCCGTACTTCTCGGTCATCTCGCGTGGCACGTTCTCCAAGCTGAGGTAAGCCGCTTCCTTCTCAATACCGTGCATCTGCTGAGCTTTTACCAATTGCTGGAGTCCGTTTTCCTTTCCCACAATCAGATCATCGCCAAAAAGCACGGCGATCAGATCGCTTTGCACCCACCCTCCTGCCTGTGCGATCGCGTGGCCGTCTCCTTTCTGTTCATCCTGATACACCGTATGAAACCGCACCTCGTTGTAGCGCTGTAATTCTTTCAAAGCGTCCGCTTTCCCGCGGCGCTCCAATTCTTTTTCTAGGATCGGATCATGTTCGAAAAATTTTGGAATCGCCTCCTTTCCTCTGCTGATAACAAAGCAGATGTCCGTGATACCGACCGACAAACATTCATCGACGAGCAAGGCGATGATCGGCTGATTCCCAAGTGGGAGCAGTTCTTTGGGGACGACTTTGGTCCAGGGGAGGAAACGCGTTCCAAGACCGGCAACAGGGAGAATGGCTTGCTTTAACTGCATAGAAGGGCGGATTATAGAAAATGACAATGGGGCCTGAATTCAGGAGAAGTTTGACATAAAAAATTAAAAAGTATAGAATGGGGACGAATATAAATATCTACCCCACCACCTGTATGACCAGCACGTCCGATACGTCTGTGACGATGACTCCTAAAGATTGGGAGATGATTCAGAGAGCGTACGAGCTCAAAGACGCACTCTTGAAGACGATCAGTGAGGTGAAAATTGTGAAAGGTGATCGCAAGAAAAAGCTGACCGAGCATGCGCACGACTACAGCAAATTTCTGAAACTCAACGAACGCGCACTCGCTCGCTGCTTCGGCGGTGAAGATGTCGTGCAGGCAATGATTGATGAGCTTCGCGAGATTGCAGAGCAGAGATTGGGTTTGAAGCTGTTGGCAGCCTAAGCGCAAGGATGAATTCTTCATCTTGGTCCATGTCAGGTATACCATGCGGTTATGGATCTCTTTCTTTTGATCGGCATCGTCGGTATGGCGTGCATCCTCTTTAGTTTCCTTATGGTGCAGCGGCACACATGGACGCAGGATGATTTGATCTACGATCTCCTAAACGCAATCGGGTCGATTCTGCTCGTGATCAATGCTGTAGCCGGTGGCGCCTGGCCGTTTGTGATTCTCAATACGATTTGGGCTTTGTATTCACTGCGCGACGTTATAATGGTAGATGCATGGAAATGGCCGAAGCATAAGAAAATCCGAAGGCACGTAGGCTAGTTCGCGGGGTGTGTTCTTGAATACCGCGAAGCCGTATCATCCTTCGCTTACCCGCACAATCTTCACCTTTTCCTCTTTAGGGATCAGGATTTTCAGAATGCACTCTTTATTGAAGGTCGCCTTCACTTTCTTCGGATCAATCGAGAACGGCAGCGTGATACTCCGGCTGAATTCCCCCCAGAAACATTCCTGTAAGTAATACTGATCTTGCGCAATGCCGGCATCTCCCTGTGGACGCATGCCGCGGATCGTGATCACGTTATCGCTGATTTCCAGATCGATATCAC
>CAYUWH010000001.1:0-6196 GCA_964448615.1 uncultured Candidatus Peribacteria bacterium | reverse complement strand
GGACGCATGCCGCGGATCGTGATCACGTTATCGCTGATTTCCAGATCGATATCACTCAAACGTACGCCGGCGATGGGTGCTTTGATGATGTAGTAACCATCCTGTTCATAAATATCGACGGCGACTTGGCCGCCCGTTTTTCCCGCAGGCCGTTGCGGAATAGGAGAGGGCGAACGTGCGGGCTCCGGCGCGCCGAACGTCGAAGAGACACCCTCCTCATCGGATTGCCCGAGTGAAGAAAAAATGCCATGGAAAGGGAACTGCGATGAAGACATTCGGCATCATTGTACGGATATGAGCTAATCATAGGCAAAAAGCTGCTCTGGAAAATTGATGAAAGTAGTTGCTGGCTAGTGATCGGTGATCAGAGAATGGATTTTTTACTGATCGCTGATCGCAGTGCACACAGCAGTGTTCCGTCACCCCCTACACAGGTTGCAACTCCCGCAAGATGCTCCTTGCTCGCACTGGGCGGAGTTTTTGAACAAATCATAAAATACAATTTGGGCAAATAGAGCTGTTTTCCGCTAGTCTATAAGAAAAAGAGGTCAATTGTTGTTTTGGAAGAATTTACTTGCGCCTCCCCCGACTGTCAGTACAATTGCGCGCACCGCTCTGCACAGTACTCTTTTCATTTCATTACTATACCCTTATGTCAGGAGTTACGCTTCGTAATTACATCCGCCGCCTTCGCTTTGAACATAATATGACGCAAGAAGAGTTGGCGCTGCGCACGGGAGTCAGTCGTCAGACGGTCATGAGTATCGAGCGAGGACAGACCAATCCTTCGGTATTGCTTGCCTATAAAATCGCCGCCGCCTTCGGGGTGCCGGTCACGGATGTGTTCGACATGGAGGGAAGGCTCGCTCCTGTTTGAGCTGCTCGCTGTGAGGAATTAGCTTTTAGTTTATGGAACTCCTTTTTCTATAAGCTTCTAGCAAGAGGTTTTTCTGCATCTACCTTCACTTCATTCTTCACAGCCTCCCGCAGATCCACGATCTGAAGTTGTGCCGTTTCACGGCCATTCCACGTATCGATGCCCGTCCGACACACAAGGTCTAGCGGGCGCGATGCGAGTTCGGCGTGCATGCCTAAATGAAACCCAATGACTTTCGTAGCGGAGACTCCGGAGGCTCCGCTACGGAGCATGGCCTGCAGGTGTTGTCTGTCGCTGCCGACTTGTCGTAGCTGCGAGAGGGTGACCGAAGAGAGCAGGACGAGTGGTTCTGTGTTCCCTTGCCCAAAAGGTCCGAGCTGTGCGATCTCGCGGCACAGCGGCAGCGTGATGTCTTCCGCGCGCAACAGTCCATCGATCGTGAGGGTCGGGAGCAATGCTTCGGGAACCGTGCGCTGGGCAATATCCGTGCTGAGTCCATCGCGGAGCGCGCCGAGTGCGCCGAGGGTGAAGGTGCAGCCCGCTGCCTGCGCGTGACCGCCGTACGTCGTGAGCAGATGCGCGTGACGCTCAAGTCCTTCGACGATGTTGTAACACGCGGGAGAGCGCAGGCTTGCGCTGCATGCCGTCCCGTTGATGTGCACGGCCATGCTCGGTCTTCCGAATGCTTCCGTTAATTTTCCCGCGAGCAATCCCACGATGCCGGGTGCATATCCTTCGCTCGCGATGCTGAGCAGTGGTGGGAGTTCTTGGATCGGTGCATAAAATCCTTTGAGGGCATCTGCCCATTTATGTTTTGTTTCCTGTTGGCGCTGCGTATTGAGATGCTCGAGATCTTCGAGATACGCTCCCCCGTCGAGCAGGGCGCAGAGTGCCAACATGGGATCCGCCATGCGTCCGGCCGCATTCAAGCGCGGCGCGATACGGAACGCGATGTCCATGCTCGTGATTTTCGAAAGGTCATCGATTACCGATTCCGCCAAGGTGCGCACCGGACCTTTGGGCAGTGTCGCCATCGCACGAAGTCCTTCTTGCACCAGGAGCCTGTTGCGCCCGAGCAGCGGCACAAGATCCGCGATCGTTCCGAAGGTGGCCAGTGCCAAATCCACGTCTCGCTCCTGCCACGTTGCACCTTCCAAGGTATGAAGGAATTCGAACGCGACGCCCGCCGCAGAAGGATGCGGCACGGGATAATCGCAGAGTGCGGGGTGCAAGATTCCAAAGGCGTTCGGAAGTTCCGCCGGAACATGATGGTGATCGAGAATGATCACATCGATGTTGAGTTCGCGCGCCCGCGTGATGGCGTCCCCCGCGCTGATGCCGGTATCCACCGTGATCACCAAGCCCGTCCCCGCGGCATAAAATGCATCGATGTGCTGGCGCTTGAGACCGTAGCCATCATGCAAGCGGTGCGGCAGCCGGACAACGGGTTCAATCGCCCTCCGGCGGAAGAAGCGTACGAGCTGCGCGGTGGAGGTAATGCCGTCGCAATCGTAGTCTCCGAAGATGCCGATGCGCTCGCCGCACTGCATGGCCTCCTGAATCCGCGCAGCGGCCGCAGGAGCGTCTTTCATGAGCGAAGGAAGATAGAGAGCCGCCAACGATTCCGTCGCGTCTGCGAGGCCGCGTTGCGCTCCCAAACGACGGAGAAACTCCTCCGCCGTTTCAAGATCGGTTGCATGTTGCCAGCGCTTCCCGGTTGCGGAGAGAAAAAGACTCACTGATTGACGGTACCAGAGTGCGTGCGAGTTCTACATGAAAAATTCCGCCAATCTTTTGTGTACAGAGCTACTTCAGCGCTTCTGCATCAGAAGATGTCCGTTCCACTGCCCTGTGGAACCTGTGCCGAATAGGCCGTTGCGCGCTTCAGCGTCCAGCCCAATGCCGCAACAATCGCAAAGGCGAGAACCCAGAGGCCAGGGCCGCTCTCGTTGAGCGGGGCGCCGCTGTTGATGACGCACGTACCCTTTCCATCAATACACCCGCCCTTGCCATCACCCTTTCCATCGGCGGCTGCGTGCATGACTTCCTGCTGGTCCGCAATGCGATCCAGAATGCGCTGATTGCGCTTCGCCTCTTGGCTTTCCTGCTGGTTCTTGAGTTCCTCGATCGTCTGTTGAAGATCCGAAAGAGTGGCATCCAATCCAGTCGGTTCTACAGGCTGATCCGGTGCGGCTGCGTGAGGGGTTTCAGTATCTTCATTCAGTGCTCTCTGTGCCGCAAAGTATTCCGCCTGTTCGCGTTCGCGGCGTTCCCTGCTCGTTTCCTGCTGTCTGAGCTTTGCGTCATCGGTGGTGCGAGTCGTGGGAGGCGGCGTGAAGTTCGTCATGAATGCGTCCTGCATCAGCAATTCGTCCGGCGTGACGTATGCCACTGCGATGGCCGGCATAGCCAGGAGCGCGAGGGTGCAGCCGAGAACGGAGAGCGTGCGGGTATGCATCATAGTATTATATTCTTTTTTCATGATTTTTGCAATTAGGGGCATTGGGTTTTTCCACTGAGAAGACAGCTCAGATATTCCTCGTAATCCAGGATCGTATCTTCATCCGTATCTTCGAGCAGCGGACTGGTTTCGCCGTCGTCCACCGTACCGTTGAGATTCTGATCTTCTCCGATGAAGTACTGCTGGCGCTTGATCTTCACGCGGCAGAGTCCGTCACAGAGATCGTCGCGGTCAGTGTCTGGATTGCGCGGGTCGGTTTCGCCGATGTCCACCCTGCCGTTGAAATTGGCATCTTCAATACCATCGATCAGACCGTCGCTATCGGTATCGCGCAGAGTGGGGCTGGTGCCCGTCTCGAATTCCGTCCGGTCGTCGATGCCGTCGCTGTCACTGTCGATGTTCCGAGCATCGGTGCCGAGAGAGGCCTCCAATTTTGCATTGAGGGCATCTCCATCGGCATCGAGCCCCATCGGCAATGCCTTTTCCGTCATGATGTAGCAGAGCATGTTCGCGGAGAAGAATTCGAGCTGATGGCGGATCGCGGGTTTGTCACCTGCGGCTTGATGCAATTGTGCCTCTTCCAACTGCTGCGGGGTCGGCAGATCACTCAAGCTGAAGCCAATTTTCGCAAGCCGTTCGCGCTCAGCTTTCGCGCGTGCAACACGCTCGGCTTCGGAAAGGAAGAGTAAGCCGGGCAATCCCAGGCGCTTGCTGATTGTTTCTTCATCTTCGTTTTGCGGGAGGCAGTATCCCCAGTAGCGCACTTTCGTGCCTTGTCTTCCAAAGAGTGTCTCGCGATCCACGTCGGCGATCCCGTCGGGCATTTGGAACACGACGTGCGTATCAGCCGGCGCGTCGACGCCCTGTTCGATGTTCATGGCTTTTACGCTTTTCCATGGAATTTGCTTTTGTTGAACGCGGATCAGGCGTGCCATCACCAGCGAACTCCCGGCTGTCCCCACGATATATGCCACCGTGAACGCACAGGCCAGCGCACTGAGACCCGTCAGCCACTTGGCGGTTTTGTGGAGAAAGAGGAGTTTGTGTGAAGGCATCGGATTAGTATAGCAGAAAAGGCCATTAAGAGCTAGCATATTGGGAGTATTGGCGGATATGGTCTTATCTGAATAGAAAGACCGTCGTTCCTCTGATATCCTGCATGCCCATGGTCAAAGACCTGTACGGCGTCCTCGGCATTTCGAAGAATGCATCGCAAGATGACATCAAAAAGGCATACCGTGCGAAGAGCAAAGAATGGCACCCTGATAAGCACAAAGGCGAGAAAGATGCGGAGCAGAAATTCAAGGAAATCAATGAGGCGTATGAGGTTCTTTCTGATGAAAAAAAGCGCCAGATGTACGATCAATTTGGTTCCACGGGCGGACCGGGAATGGGAGGCGGTGGCGGCAATCCATTCGGCGGATTTGATTTCTCAAGTGCACAAGGTGCGAATGTGGACTTTGGAGATTTGTTCCAGAGCTTTTTCGGGGGAGGTGGCATGGGTGGACGGGCGCAAGATATGCGCCGCGGATCGGATCGGGAGATCGAAGTGTCACTCGATTTATTAGAAACGGTCAAAGGCGTGCACCGCACCGTAACCGTTCGCAAGCTGGTGCAATGTGAGGCATGTGGTGGAAACGGTGCAGAGCCTGGCGCAAAACTCAATACATGCGATGAATGCAGCGGTACCGGACAAGTGACGCGTACCGTGCAATCGTTCTTCGGAGCGGTGCGCCAAACGCAGGTGTGTCCGAAGTGTACGGGTTCCGGAAAAATTCCGGAAAAACCGTGCCGCACGTGCAGCGGAGAAGGCCGCCATAAAGGACAGGTGGATCTGACGATTGATATTCCCGCGGGCATCGCCGACGGGCAAACATTGCGCCTCAACGGGCAGGGCGACGCTGGTGCGCGCGGCGGAGAACCGGGAGATTTATATGTGCGCGTGTACGTGCGTGCTGATCCGCGCTTCGAGCGTCATGAGGCGGACATTCAATCTGCGGTCGGTATTTCCGTGGTCGATGCGACACTGGGAACCGATCTCGAAGTGGAGACAGTCCAGGGAAAGATGACGGTGCAGATTCCGGAAGGTACGCAGCCGGGACAAGTATTGAGATTGAAGGGGAAGGGTTTGCCGGTGCTCGGCACGCACCGTTTTGGGGATCACTATTTGACCGTGAACGTGGAGATTCCGAAGAAGTTGTCGCGGGAGGAAAAGAAGTTGATGGAAGAGTGGCGGAATCTGCGTTAAGCAGAATCAATTTTGCGTTTTTTTGGAAAATACGTACAATACGCATGTCGGTCTTTTCTGTTTCAGAAGCTCAAGAGGAAGCACATGAGAGTGTTCATTCTTGGAGATGCGAATAGCGTGCTACGCGCATCGCTCGTCGGACCTCCCGATTTCAATCTTACCGAGACGGATTTGAAATCGATCCGCAATCAACTCGGCGAAGATACTGCCATCCTGTGGCAACTCAACGAGACGCCGCTTGATGCCATGATGGAGCGCCATGCTCCCGGTGCAAGTGAGTGGACGGTTCGTTCTGTTGAGTTGCTCCAGTTCGTGTTCGACAGCATTGCACTCGGCTGGAACACATACCTCGATGTCCACAAACTTCCCGATGCGCGTCTGGCGGGAAGCACGATTCGTAAAGAGTGGGAGGATCTGCCAGCGGCCGTACTGGGCTTCGTCATCAGTGGGTCGATCGCGTATGTCCTACGAACGATCCATCGAGGAGAACGCGTGAGCGCAAAGCACGCGAACACGCGGGATCTTCTCGCAGAGGGTATCGGCTTCGGTTGGCACGCGCGCCGTGCCAAATGACCCATTTGCCGGCTGTCTCTGACAGCCGGTTTTTTTT